>NZ_JBYSZY010000021.1:0-103758 GCF_058787635.1 Variovorax sp. FW305-3-2-15-B-LB1
GGTTTTCTGAACCCGCCCATCTATTCCGAGTGCTGCCGATTTTCGAAGATGGCCTCCTGTTCATTCATGGAGGCTCACATGCACGCAGCACCGATCACCAAGCCGCAGGCCGCCCGCCCCAAGCGCGGCACGGTCAATCCTCAACCCCTGCACGTGGCGCAGATTGCCGAGGCGCTGCTCGTCTTGAGGAACGTTTGCGCCCTGACGGGGCTGTCGCCGTCCTCGGTATACCGCCGCTTGGCACGCCACGATTTCCCCCGGCCGGTGCGTCTCGGCAACCGCTGCACCCGCTGGCGCGCGGGCGACGTGACGGCATGGCTGGCAGCCCAGGCGGAGGCGTAACGTCATGACCACCAACCAAGATCCACAGAAAGCGCTGCGTACGGTTCAATACAAGGAGGGCCGGCACCTGATCCGCGCCTACCTCATTCGCCTCCACTCGAGCAAGGTCGCTCCTGAGGAAGAGCTGGCGGTCACGGTGGCTTCGCTGAAGGGCTACACGCTGGTGATCTTCTGCCGCTTTCTCGAAAATGCCCTGCTCGAGGGCCTCTCGGCCAAGGCGCAGGTTGTCAAGCTCCGCGCGCAGATCGACCCCGACGAGGCGCGCTTCGACGCTCTGGCAGTGCGTTTCGCCATGACTGGCTGTGCGCTGCTGCGCAAAAAGACGGTCGGCTACCGGACCGCCTATCAAGCGGTGTGCCTGGGGCGCGTCGTCGAGACCTTCAACGGCATCGACGCTGCAGAGCGCTTTCTGCAGCAGAACACGATCGGCGACAGCCATGTCGCCGCCTAGCCCCCTCCTTCAACAGATCCTGCAACAGCTCGAATCCGTCAAGCCCTCCGCGCGCGGGTTCTCCGCGCGCTGCCCGGCGCATGACGACCGCGGCCCCTCGCTGTCGATCAAGGAAGGCGAAGACGGCCGAGTCCTGCTGCACTGCTTCGCGGGCTGCACCCCGCAGGAGGTGGTCACCGAACTCGGGGTGACGATGGCCGACCTGTTCCCCGCGAATGGCAAGACGCGCCGCCCCCCGCCTGCGGCTGGCGTCACCCGCACGGCGCTGCGCGCGGCGGTCGAATTCGAGCAAGAAGTGCTCTACTTCATCGCGTACGACCGCGCGAAGGGCAAAGCCATCGGCCCCACGGACGCGGCCCGCGAAAACCTTGCCAAGCAGCGCATCAAACTTGCGCGCAAGGTTGCATGATGGACCACACCCCCTTGTGGGCAGCCATGCCGCAGGTCCCAGAGCTTGACGAAGTGGTACTCGTCAATGGCGCTGATCTGAAACCCGAGCCGATCCGGTGGCTGTGGCTCTCGTGGATGGCGCTCGGCAAGCTGCACATTCTTGCGGGCGCGCCCGGTCAGGGCAAGACGACCCTGGCCATCGCCCTGGCGGCAATCGTCACTAGCGGCGGACGCTGGCCGGATGGCCCCGCCTGTGCCCCGGGGAATGTGCTGATCTGGAGCGGTGAAGACGATCCCAAGGACACCCTGCTGCCTCGGCTGATCGCGGCCGAGGGTGATCCAAGCCGCTGCTACTTTGTGAGCGGCACCCGGATCAACGGGGAGGTGCAGTCCTTCGATCCGGCACGCGACATGGCGGCCCTCGAACGGCAGGCTCGCGCCATCGGCGGTGTGAAGCTGCTGATCGTCGATCCTGTCGTTTCCGCCGTGGCTGGCGACAGCCACAAGAACACCGAGGTGCGCCGCGCTCTGCAACCTCTCGTCGATCTCGCGAGCCGGCTCGACACGTCAGTCTTGGGCATCAGCCACTTCAGCAAGGGTGGCGCCGGTACGGATCCCGCCGCCCGAGTCGTGGGCTCGATCGCCTTCACGGCCGTGGCCCGCGTCGTGCTGGTGGCCGCGAAGGTGAAGGGCGAGGCCGGCGAGGATCGCCGGATCCTGGCGCGGGGCAAGTCCAACATCGGGCCGGACGATGGTGGCTTCGAATACCGCATCGAGCAAACCGAGGCGCTCCCCGGCATTCCGGCGAGCCGCATCGAATGGGGACAACCTGTAGCCGGCACGGCGCAGGAACTGTTCACCGATCCGAACGAGAAGGGTGGCGCGGAAGGCAAAGGCGCTGTCGATGCCGCGGCCCGCTTCGTTCGGCAGGTTCTGGCCAATGGCCCGACACCTTCGAACACTGTGAGAACGGCAGCCGCCAGTGCGCGCGTGTCCTGGGCGTCGGTAAGGCGGGCGGATGAAGCACTGCGGGTTGTCAAGACGAAAGGCCCTGGCGGGACTTCGTACTGGGAACTGCCCCCGCCGCGCACCCAAGGTGCTCAACTTGCTCAACATTCCAACGTTGAGCAAGTTGAGCAAGTTGAGCAAGTTGAGCAGTTTGCGACCCGCAGCAGCCCGCTGAATGGCGAGTCTGATGCCGAAGATGCGGAGGTGTTCTGATGGCGCCCGTACAGGATTTCATCGACACCCTTCGCGCTGTTGGCCTGTCCCTGACAGCGACTGGCCAAGCCTTGAAGGTGACGCCAGCGAGCGTTCTCACGGACGAATTGCGCGAACTGATCCGTGCCCGCAAGGCGGACCTGATGCGCTGGCTGGCGGTCGAGAACAACCCCGGGGCTGATCTTGACCGTTGGTGCTGGCCGCATTCGAACGCAATGAACGGCGCCGAGATCGGCCGTTTCACCGTGCGCCTGGTGAGGTTCACCGACCAGGGGCTCTCCCTGATCGAGGCTGAAGCCTTGGCTGACAAGCTGGTGGTTCGTGATCGAGACGGCGACGACCGCCGGCTGTGCTTGGAGTGCGCACACCTGAGCGGCCGGCGCTGCGGCGCGTGGCGGCGCGCAGCCGTAGGCACCCAGGCTCTGCCGGCCAGCCTGCTGGCGCTGCCCCAGCGCTACGCCGGATTCGACGCAGGGCGGACCAAGGAGGATCCGCGAACCTAGTCCCTTATGCGCGCTTGGCGTAGAGCGCCGCCGCCGCTTCGTAAACGCACCTTTGTCCCGAGCTCAGCTCGCTGCGGATCATCTTGTTAGGCAGCCCGAATAGCATGCAAAGACGGCCTCCTGCTTCGACAGGCTCGCGCCCGTAGGCCTCTCTCCACACGGGGTCACCCCCCTCCTCGCAGGACACGAAAAGTAATCGCGCGGTCCACCTCTTCACAGGTGGGAAGACGGTTGGCTGAAGCCTTGATGATCCAGCAGGTGAACCGATGCAGCTGCACATGATTCCGAAACACGCGACGCCCGCCCCCACCAACAGTTCGTTCTCGTTGGGTGCTTCGGGGGCTGGCTGCCCCACGGCAACGTTCGGTAGTGGACTGCACATGAGCGCTTTCTCGGACCCCACTTGGGAAATTTGTCATCATTTCGTGGGCTACGACCGGGGCAGACGGGCGGCTGCTCATCGTGGTTGGCGCGAGAGGCACCACTGCAACGCAGGGGTGCAAACGGGAACGCAAGGTCGGCAGTATGTGGTCCATCCCTGCATCTGTGCGGGTTGCAGCGCATCCTTCCATAGGTTTCATATGTCCGCGTCCACGCAGGGCATGCGGCCCCTTCACCGAGGCCCGCCGAAGTGGCCGCTCTCGCGGCGTTCGATGCCGGCTTTGCCGCTACAGAGGGAGGAAAACAATGAACGAGCGGGTCGCATGCTTGTCCCGCGAATGCATGTGCCAAGGCGGCGACTCGGTCGCTGAGAGGCATTTCTGATGCCTGCGAATCGACGCGCCAATCCTTTTTTATGCAGTGCACAAACTGCGAAAACCCATTGAGGCGCAGCGCACCCGCCTCGCGGGCTGACGCTGGTCGATTAGGCGCCCAAGAAGGCGCGGCTGGGGTGGGGACGTCGCTCACTTTGCCCGCGCCTAAAAGCAACGGGCTACTTTGGTTGAAGTCCGGCTAGCACGGCGCCCAGCTGCTCATCGTTCAAGGCTGGATGTACTTCCATGTCCATCAGATCGGACCACTCGAGAACCCAGCGTGCCATCGCGGAAGCATCGTCTGCCTCGCTGATGCTGATGCCTGTGCCGTTAGCCACATCGTGCCAGCGCCCGAGCAGCTTAATACCCTTTGGGGGCTGTCCACCTGTTTTCGCGAAGCGCTCGATGACAGCGTTGCGATTGCCGGAAGCAATGCGCCAATGGCCAATGAAAAGCATGATGTTCTTCCGCTTCTGGCACTTGAAGGTGCGATGCGTGCGAGTGCCGCGCGAGCATCACCGGGTGTTGGATGAGACCCCGAGTCATCGATAGTCGATCACGCCCAAATCTACAAACCACAAACCACAAACCGCAGACGTCATGGGCTCGCCTTTGGCCGTAGTGGAGAGCTGAGCTTAGGTTCGAAACGGTTCGTCTATAAGGGTTTTTGTTAACCTTTGTTTTCAGTACTCAATCAAGAGGCGCAGCGTCGTTCAACGGCCGAAGGCATCAGGGGCTAGAAGCTCGCCAGCGGCTGGTGGCACACGGCCAGTAGGAACAGGAACTGCACCCGTCCATCAAGGTATCGGCTTCCACCCCTGCGCGCGTCGCGGAGTAGGTGGTGGTGCACGAGATGGCCTACCTGCACGAGCCGCGCCACACGCCGGGGTACTGGCGGCCGGTCGAGCGCGCGATGCCGGATTTCGGACAGCGCAGGGCCTGGCTTGCCGCACATGGGGGGCGCTAGAGGGACTCCAGCCTACGATAGGCAAGAGCGCCCTGCGCTGTCGGCGACATCGGCCAGAGACTTAAAAAGGGGCAGCGGCATGCCAAATGCCCTTCGCGCCCACGCCCGTGACCAACTATGGCGCGTTGCACGGCTGGACCGGCCGATGAGCACGCTGATGGAGCCTTTGGCGATGGACACAGGGAATGCTCGTGGTTATGCCGCGGTCGCGTTCTCTCTCGGTTGGAGGAGGTCGGGCGGCTCAGGAAATGCGTTCCTTTGATGCTGGGAGAGAAAATTTCCCCAATGTTAATTTTTTCAACCTACAATGTAGGACGAGAAAATTAACACGAGGTTCAAATGCTGGATCGCAATCCCATCCTGATCGACAAGCCGTGGCAGGTGCGCCAAGAACTTGGTGCGCTTGGGCTCACGGCAGAAATCGTCACCGTCGTTGCCAAAGCGGTCGCCGCGGCGAAAGCGGAAGCTTTGGCAATCGATCCGTGCAGTACACCGGGAATGTTTGCCTACATCAGAGGCGTGCGCCAGATTCGCCTGGAGCTGCTGCCTCAGGGCTGGCGCGTAAGCCGCGCCGGCAACGTGGAATCCACCGTCAATCACACCTTGGGCATCCAGCTTTGCTTCCAGAATGTGGACACGGCCTGCACTGAGCGGGATCCGCAAGCCATCTCGGGCAAGGGGGAAGCCTCTCGCAAGCTTATCCATGACGGGCGTCAGGTTGAGTTGTTCGATGCTCCGGCGAAGGCCACTTCGACTCCCAGCGGTGTAGTGCCCACTGTATGGATGCTGTGCGTGAGTACGGGGGCGAAAAAACTGCGTGCGGAGGTTTCTTGCCCTGAAGTGTTTGAGGGCGCGCAGCTCGACGGGTTCAGCAAACGCATCTTTGTCGTCGACGAGGATCTCGACCCGACCCCCACCGACACGCAGCGCCCGGATGATGGCGACAACGGCGACTTTGAAGTTCGGATTGCAAAGAAGTGATTACGTATGTTCAACGCTAACCGGCTTTCGATTGCACGAAAGCGGCGTCAACTTACCAAGAAGGAACTTTCTGAGAAGTCCGGAATTACTGCGGTGACTCTCACCCGCTTGGAGGTGGGTGATACCGGGGAGCCTGGCATGGACACAGTCCGCGCGCTCGCTGAAGCCTTGGAGTATCCGGTCGAGTTTTTCTATTTGAATGACTGCGAGGAACTGACGACCGAGGCAGTGAGTTTTCGCAGTTTGTCCAGCTTGACGGCGCGTCAGCGGGACGCTGCGTTGGCGGCTGGCGCCATTGCTTTCGAGTTTCATCAATGGGTGTCCCAGAAGTTCTCCCTTCCGGAACCTCAACTCTTGGATCTACGAGACGAAGATCCGATTGCGGCGGCCGAGGCCCTGCGGAGCCACTGGGGCATTGGCGCCCAGCCCATCGAGCATATGGTCAAGCTGCTCGAAGCCAAAGGCGTGCGCGTTTTTGCGCTGGCTGAGCAGCATAAAAATGTAGACGCATTTTCGTGCTGGCGGAACAACGTACCCTTTGTGTTTTTGAACACATTCAAGTCCGCTGAGCGCGGTCGCTTTGACGCAGCGCACGAACTTGGACATCTGGTGTTGCACATGCACGGCGCCAGCAGCAGTCGCGATGTTGAACGCGACGCGGATGCTTTTGCTTCGGCGTTTCTTATCAATCGGGGGGATCTCATCGGGCATCTGCAGCGAGTCCGATCCCTGGAGCAGCTGGTAGCTGCGAAATCGCGTTGGGGCGTTTCTGTCGCTGCCCTAGCTCGAACGGCTTTCGATGCCAAACTCATCTCTGATTGGCACTATCGAGATCTTTGCAAGCAAATCAGTCATCGGGGTTATCGAACATCCGAGCCCGACGGGCGGCCCAGGGAGAAGTCTGTGCTGTGGCGCATGGTGTTCGCAGAACTCTGGAAAGAAGGCGTCACCAGAGATTCGATAGCAAAGTCACTTCATGTTCCAGCGGACGAGATCGAGGCGCTGGTCGGCGAGTTGGTGATGCAGCAACCAGCTGAAATCCCGCGTCAAAGGCCAACGCTGGCAATCGTCTGAGAGCCCATTTTCTCCGTAAGCGCGCGCGGGGGCGTTGCTCGCAAGATTGAAGTCATCTGCAACGGCTTGGCGTCGTGAATCGCCCCAGGGTTTTGAAGAGGCTTCAACTCTTGAGAATATGAAGCCATGAACAAGTCGAACAAGTTCTCGCCCGAGGTCCGTGAGCGCGCGGTGAGGATGGTGTGTTGATTTCCATCCAGAAGCGACCCAATACCGGGTCAGGATTCCATGGAAATCAACACGTTGATGGCGCGGGTTTCGCCTGCTTCGATGCTGCGTCGCTGGGGGAGAAGCATACCCATTCTCGCGAAGCGCCGGAGCACTTCCGAACCGCCTGAGGGACAGCGCGACCGTGAGACGCTCTATTGAAATGGCGCCTTGCCTGTGCTGCCTACACCTTGCACGATCACCGAGCATTGAAGCTTGGCGCGGGTCACGGCGTTGTACAGAAGCCGCCGCTTGCCCTCGTTGTCCTGAGCAACCGTGTAGGGCCAGATCACGATGACGATGTCGAACTCCCGATTCTTGGCTTGGTGAACAGTGATCGCGCGACGACCGCTATCGGATCGATTCGCCCGAGCCCGCGTCACAGCCAGAATCCTGCGTGTCTGTCCAAGCAAATCAAAAAAACCGATGTGCTCACGGCCGGCCACGTCGCGTTGACGGATGACCCACCGCGCAAGAGCATCCCGAGCAGTACCTTCTTCAGTCGAAAGCAGCGTCTGCAGAACTTCCTCGCAGGGCTTCACGCCGTCGAACGCCATCTGTTCAACGCTGTGCAGGAATGGCGACTCGCCGGCCTCCCACCTCAGCTTGAATGGCCCAAACTTGCTTTTTCCGCATGGCTTTGTCGACACCAACTCGACGAGCTCTTCGGCGTATCCGGCCTTGCGCGATGGCGTGATCACCGCGACGCTGCTATTGGGCAACTTCAATCTTGCGTAGTGAAGAGTGGCAGCGATCAGCGCTGCCGCCTGACCCGCACTCGCACACTCGGCGATTTTCAGACCAGGGCCTTCTACCGGCGGGAGGCCTGAGCGCAGGGCTGTCGCGCCATCAAGCAGCGCAGGCACCTTGCAACGTTGAGGTTTCGCCAGCACCTCCGGGTCGCATACCGTGGGAAGCCAGACTGACACCGGACTGGGCCGAAGCTCCTGTCTGAGGCACTGAAAATCGTCGAAGGCGATAAGCATACGACTGCAGGTCGACAGCGCCTTGACGAGCTGCAGGCGATGTGGGTCGAGGTCTTGAGCCTCATCCAGCAGGATGCACGGATAGCCCATTGCCAACCAGCCGCCGACGACTGGTCGCATCACCAACTCCGCTGCGAGAGAGCATTGGGTATCGAAGTCCACGGTGTCGGTCGACGGTTGGCCAATCCCTCTAGCCAACAATCGCCAGCGCCATCGCAATGAACGTGCAAAGCCGTCCACGGTCACGCACTGGTACTTTCCTCGCAGTTCAGCGATTGCCCGGAGCTTCTGCTCGAGCCGTTGTCGAGCCCCATGCATGAACGTGAGCGCCAGGACTGCCTGGCCCGGCCCCAGAGGGCACGATTGCAGTTCTTCAGTGGTCCTTTGAAGAAGCCGGTAGGTCTTGCCGTAGCCTGCTGCGCCACTGACCGCCCATGGCGTCATGACACAAAGATCCGCACGCGCAGGTCGTTGATCTGGGCATGATCGACGAACATCTCGCTATCGTTACCCAGGCACTCAGACGCCATGGCGTTCAGCAGTGATAAGCCCCTCAAGCGAGCTGGTTCCGATCTGGCAATGGTTTGGGCGACGGCCTCATAAGCGGGCCGGTCCTGTTTCAGCCCTCCAGCATTTCTGTCCTTGGACTTCAAACGGGCGACCAAGTCGGCAGTGTCCATAGCGGCAGGTTCAATGCCCTCGATGGTCATCGCGAGGGAAGGATCACCGTCGAGAACCCACCCGAAGGCGTTTTCGATGGCCCAGCCGTCTGGCCATCGCAATGCTTTGGATGGCGGCGGCGAACCGCACGACAGTCCTGCGATGTACCCGTCTCCAGCATCATCACCATCCACCAGGCAGATGATGCAAGGGTGCAGAGGTTGAAGTCGCCTAAAGGTTGGGACTACCTGGGCATCCGTCGTCCGCACGATACCAACGTGCGTGAGGAACCGCGAGTCAGAACCAGATTCCCAGGTCTGGCTGGAATCAACAGCCATAGCCATCAGATTGAGAATCTCGACGTCTATCGTGCCCTCCGGGATCAGCAGGCAGTCGTGCATTAAGGCAGCAATCGTTTCCTGGCGATGGATCTCAAATAGTCGTCGAATCGGGTTGGCGTCGCTTGCCAGTGATGATGCGGTGCTTAGTGGGGTCGAGGTCAGCTTGCCGCCTACGTTGCGAAGAACATGCAACGCCTTTGGGTCGGAGACGCCTGCTACCGTGGGCGAATGCGATGTGATGAAGGTCTGGGCCGAGAGCGACTGCAGCCTCTGCACGACACGCCGTTGAAGCGGGGGAGGAATGTGGAGCTCTGGCTCTTCCAGTGCCATCCAGAAGCTTTGGCCAGCCGCAGCGCGGCGGCGTCCGAAATGGAAGAGCAACAGCAAGCTCTGCATCGAGACAAGGCCCGTTCCGTGCCGCCGCGCGGGAATGTTCGGAGCCGCATCCCCAAACGCGAAGTGCGGCACCAAAGATTCCATCACCCCGTCACTGTCCGTTGAGGTCAATCGCAACCGCAAGCTCGGAGCCTGGGGGAAGAATCCCCTCAGTTCTTCATTGAGTTCATCCACGATCGGGGCCAGCTTGGGATCAGCCTCTACCGGGTTTGCTGGTGTCCGCAGCCTGTCCCGCTCACTCAAGATGGCTTGCGAGGGTAGCCCATCGCCGCTGGTGATGACGCGCCGAAACAGCTCACTGCCAAATGAAATTACCCGATCCCAGGTGCGGCTGGCTGGCACAAGAAAGAACCCTACCTCCCGCAGCAGCCGTGACGGGACGGTCGGGTAGGAGTCGTCCTCGAACACGTCCACTTCGACGTCGTCCACGAAATAGCGAACAGTCTCGACATCAAGGCTCATCTGATCAAAGCGCGCCGCGAAACCCACCTGGCAAGCCAAAACAGACTTCGAGCTCGCCGGCTCCGGCAACAGCTCGCCGGTTTCTGCGTGCAGCCACTTCGGCACGGCTCGGTCGGGACCGAACCAGTCGGTGTGCTTCGATGCGTCGTTGCCTTTGAACCCGACGATGGTGGCGATCAGCCTGATGCGATCGGTCGGCCCGGGGTTGCCGCCGTAGAAGTCGTGCTCTGTGAGAGATCGCACCATTCGGTCCCGACCGAACAACAGGGCCAGCGCCTCGATGACAGTCGTCTTTCCGCTGTTATTGGCACCGATGAACACGTTGTGCTCGGTCAGCGTCATATCCGCTTCCCGAATGCCACGGAATTTTCGGATGCTCAGCGACGCCAGTTGCATAGAGTCCTTCCGCTTTTTGCGTTTTGGATGTCCTTCCATTGTGGTGCACCCAGCCCTCGGGCACGGCCGGCCCAGTACTGCAGGCGGACGGCCGCACGACTACGAAATGGCAGGGGCTGTCGATGCACCGGATCATGTCATCGAGCTGCCAGCGGAACGTCCAGCGATTGCTGAACATACGTCGGCAAAGCCATTGATCGACCCCGGGTTTCGGCACTGGTTCTTGCGCTCAAGCAGCGTGAAGATCTGCTCAAGGACTTTGACGGGGACCTTGTCGTACATGGCGTGGCGGAGCAACTGGCGGCAGGCTCAGCCAGGGTTCCCATCGATCTCGCGGTACACGCGGCGGATGGCGTCCTGGAACAGATGCGACGGGAAGAACATGCGCGACATGTACTTCTCGTGGGGGTAGCAACGCACACGCGCCTCAACAAACGCTTCGATCTGGTCCAGCGTGATGTTCAAGTAGCCATTGTCGGGGTGCGGTTCGGTCGTGAACAGCACCTTCGCCACGGTCGCCGATCCCGCCTGGACGACGGCGCTGGTTCGAAGCTGATCGACGACTGCGTCCGCTTCTTCCAAGAGCATGAAACCGAGGCGCTTCACGGCCCGATCGACAATGTCGTCGCGGAAAAGCTTCTGATCGTCGAAGCCTCCGGTCTTCACCTCGCACACTAGGCCAAGCGTGCGCGACAAGTCAAAGGTATTCGTCAACAACGGATCCCAATCGTCGACTTGGCCGCCCACTTGTTCGAACACGTGGGGCGGTCTGACGGCAAGTAGGTCCACGTCGGCTCGATGCTTCACGACCTCGTCCTTGTGAACCACGAAGTTGGCCAGCGGAAAGAACCCGTTGAGCCGTAGGTACCAGTACGCCCACTCTTCACCGTAGTTGTTCATGACACTTCTCTTGCCTGCTGTTGCGCTAGGCCGCGGAGCAATTGCGGCTCCTCCGTTTTGGCAGGTTGCATCAGAAGCAGCAGTTCCTCCAGTTCTGCTCGCAGTTGCGCCCGCCGGGCACCGTAATGAGCCTCACGATGGTGCGTTGGACAAAGGGCTACGACATTCGAAACCCTGTCGGCGCCGTCCTCGGCTAGGGGTTCAACGTGATGGGTTTCAAGATAGAGCCGGCCATCAGCCATGGCAAACCCCGAAACGTCGCAGAGTTCACACCGGCCTTGGGCGCGCTCCAGCACCGCCATGCGCACGGCACGATCTCGGCGCACCGCAGTGGACGTCACGTTCACGCGATCGGGTCGGTCCGAGCCCAGATCGTGTTGATCAGCAAACCGCACCGTGGCTTCCATCTCGGGGTCACGGGCAGCTTTCGAGCGCGCCTTGGTGACTCGCCGCAGCGTGCATGCGCCCGTGTGTGGGTCATAGGCAGCGACCTGCCACGGCTGTGAATCTAGTAGGCGCACCCGCACGAAGGAGCTGTCTTCACCCAAGTCAGCCTCGCTGCGCATATCGCCCTCATTGACGATGACACGAATCTCCTGACCGGCGTCTGCACATCGGCGAATGAGATCGTCGAGCTTCCGAGCTCGCGCCGCCTGTTGCCGCGCGCGATCTCTGTGCTCCCTGAGGCGGATCGGGTCTTTGGCTATCCGCTCCAATCGCAGCCCCAGATCGCGCAAGTTCTCGCTAATCGAGATACTCCCGTCCACTACTTTCATTGAGGCATGCCACAAGCATGCAAGCGCGGGCTCCTGCGCGCCTCCAAACGACCAGTTGTAGCAGTACGCAGGATTGCTGCGAGGATTCACAGCCGGCGTGCCATCCATCTTCATGTGCCACGGTTCAACAGAGATCCCGGCCGAGCGAACGAGATCGATCACCGCATAGGGCTTCGTCGGTAGAAGCCGCGCGAGTTCCATCTCGACGTCCGCCGCCGCATCGTGCTCGGGCGTTCGCATTGCCAACTGCGCACGGATCGCCTTTAGGCGACTCGGCGAGAGCAGGCCCTTGCGCATCTGCCAACATTCCCCCAAGAACCCTAGCGCAGCGGCAAAGGTAAACCCGAAGATGGGCCAGTCGCTTCCATGTTTGTGAATGGCACAGGGCGATGGATGCTCGATTTTCAAAAGCTCGAGCCAGGCATGGAGGGTTCGAGCGTCGTAGTGCTGGGTCAGGCGGGCAGGCGCCAATGCGATCTCCACCTCATTGCTTGGGTCCAGAGCGCTCCAATAGACCGCGGACACTTGGCCTGCCGAGGTATTAACTCGAAAACCGTTCTCCAGTGTGCCGACGCTGCCCAAAAAAGCTTTGAGCGCTTCATCCTCCAATTTTCTTTTTTGGGCGGAAGTCAAGGTCATACGTTTTTATCCTGCAGTTTTTGAGTTCAATCGTTTATTTTTGCGCGGTGGCAGACGAAGCCTGCCAACTACGAAGCTCGGTATCGAATGACTTCCAACTCAAAGGCCTCCCTAGCTTTCGCGAGAGAACATTTGAAAATCTCCCGGCACTCAACAACAAGACCTGCAGTCTTTTGGTATCGAACGGAATGCTGGAATTCGGCAAGTGCAGCGTGAATCCCAAACTCAGTTTTCCCCGCATCCTTTTCAAGCTTCACGCTCCGATCAATCTCCCAGTCTCGGATATTGCCGTAACCCTCTTGCCGAATCCAACTCGTACGTAGATCGGGGTCGGCTTCGCTGAAGCCGACTTTTATGTACTCTGTTGCAGGCGAGCGTGCCAGATAGACATAGCCTGCGGCTGCACTTCGGAGCTGGAAGGAGATTTTGGATGTATCGCACTGGATGCAATGCCCACTTTTTGTTCTCAACGTGTGGCCAGCAGACCTGCATGGGGAGCCTCCGTAATAAAAGAAGCGGCCCATGCGTTTCATCTCCGCTTTCCTGTCTGATGCACTCAATCCTGAGCCATCGAACACAAGCGAAGGGGAGATCTTGTGAGCAGCAAGGAACTGTTGCTGCTGAAGAGAAAGATGAGCCATTTGTTTGAATTCCACCTCAGTCGCGAACGATTCGCTCCCCATACTTCAGCGATCCGTCAGCGATCCTGATTACGCCCGACGCAGCCAGTGCGGACATCACATCAGCGACCTTTTCAGGTGCGGGTTTCGGTCCGAAACGCCACTGAATTCTCTTTTCGAGTGCACTCAACGTTTTTGGCCTTCCCGCCTCAACAAAGTCCTTGAGAATTTCAGCGGAAATCTGAACGACGGATTTCGACTTCTTGACCTTTAGCGCGAGTGGGGTGCGCGCGACCGCGTTGCCGGCCGGAGGGTCCGACGCAAGCGGGGGCGGCGACAAAGTTGCCCGTTGGGGTGTCAGGGATTTGACTTCAACAGGCGCGCCCAAGACTTCCACACGCTCGACCTGCCGCCCCTTCGATCGGGCATGCACGATCGCGGGGTCGTAGTCCCCATCGGCAGCGACGATCACAAAACTCGCCCCTGGTTCGTGCCGGCCGACCAGGTAGCCCAGATAGAGCACCAGGTGGAAATCGAGCGAGTTCTTTCCAGGCTTGGAAATGTCGACAAGGGAAACTCGATCGCCCAGTTCCATGTATTGCGCGAGCAGACCGATCTCATGTTCACCGTAAAAGATCCAGGCCTCGCCGTTGGCCCCCATCCAAGACGCGACGTGTTCCGGCGCAGGTTGCCGGTTCTGCAGATCGATCAGCAGGTAGGTCTTCGTCACTGCCGGATGGCGTTGGCCACGATAAGCCGGGATGTCGCGCGGGTCGCGCCGACATAGAACAATCGCATCTCCTCCAATGCGTCGTCATCCTTGTCGAGCACTTCTTGGCCGGACACCGCCTGGCGCGCACCCATTACCGCGACGACCGGGAATTCCAACCCCTTGCTGACATGAAGCGTCATCACCTTGATGGTGTCGGCGGCGGGGTCAAAATCGTTCGTGCCCTTGCGCACCTTGTGCGGCAAGCGACGGCGGTCCAGGGCCTTGGCGCATTCGTCCATCAGCGCCCAACTTCGACACAGCACCGCCATGTCGCCCCAGGCGTGCCCTTCGTTGTGCGCACTGGCCATGAGTTCCGCGATTCGGTCAGCCTGCGCCCGGGTGCTCGGCAAGTCGATGACGATGGGCTCCGGTCCGTCCCGGCCGCAGCTCACCGGCTGGACCAGCGGCACGCCGTCGTCGTCCTTCTCTTGAGGCCGCAGAAGCTCGGTCGCCATCGCGCTCGCCGTCTGCAAAATCTGCCGGGTGTTGCGGTAGTTGATCTTGAGGATCGTCGTGCGGCCCTGCGCCTGCACGCCCATGCTCTTGAAGCTGAAGGGCTTGCCCCGGCGTTTGTCGTAAATGCTCTGGGCATCGTCGTACAGCAGCAGCAAGCTGTTGGTCGTGGGGTCGACCATCTGGGTGACCAGCTTGAGCCACTCGGGCGCAAAGTCGTGGCCTTCGTCGACCAGCACCGCCAGGTATTGGCCTGACGGAATCATCTTGCGGTCGACGCCGTCGATGACGTTGCGCACCATCTGGTCCATCTTGGCGCCCACTGCCAGGTTGTTGGGCGGCAGCGGTTGCCCAAACGCGACCAGCTGATCCCGGCACCATTTGTGAAAGTGGCGAACATGGACGCGGTCTGCCAATGCCTTGGCTTGCATGGTGGCGTGCAGCTTGACCGCCAGCGGTTCGTTGTAGCAAAGCACGAGCACCGGCTTGTGCAGGTCGGTGGCGGCCTTGGCCAGGTACTCGGCGCGATAGCCCAGGATCATGGTCTTGCCGGACCCTGCCACGCCGTGGATTACGCGGTGGCCGTCGCCGAGGCTGCGCGCCAGCTGTTCCTGCTGCAGGTCCATCACACGCAAGAAATCCGGGATGGCTGCCTTGTCGTCCTCATCGTCGAAGAGTGCGCCTTGCTCGGGGACGCGCACTTCGGGAAAGAGGTTCCAACGCACGCGGTCGATCTGGGGCAGCGACAGCGTGCCGCGCATGAGCTGCGGAAACATGTCCCAAAGCCGGCTCTGGAAAGCCTCTGGCTCGGCGTCCTCCAGCATTTCATCGGAGCAGACCACACGGTTGGGCTCGATCGCGCTTCCGAGGCCGGCGGTATCGAACTGCTTGCGCGTGATGCGCGTGAAGACGACGCCATAGCTCCATGGGAAGGTGAGCATGCCTTGCCACTTGCCCTCATGCTGGATCAGCTGCGCATCGCGCTTGAGGGCATCGACGACTTGCAGCGCTTGATGGCGCGCTTGCTCGATTGGATTGGGAACGCTCTTGAGAACGCCGTCGGGCGCAATCAGCCAGTCACCGCGGCTGGCCTTCTGGATGGTGTCCAGGCGCCAGTCCTTGGTTTCGAGGATCAACAAGCCGCGACGCGGGTGCAGCACGACGAAGTCGGGGTGGCACTGTCTGGGCCCGATGGGAACGTCGAACCACAGCAGGTAGTCTTCATCGAGTTTCTGCTGCAAGCGCTCCGCCAGGCGGCGCTCGCCGGACGTCATGCGGGCGACGCAGGTGCTTAACGCGGGAATCAAGACAGCCATGGAAGATTCGGTCGCCCGGCAGTCGACAGGGACAAGGAGAGACCGCAACGTACCGTCACATGCAGATACAGTCAAGCACATTGAGCGCCAATGTGGTTGCGCGCCTGCGGATTCCTGTGCCAACGTTTTCAACCTTCGTGGCCAAGTCTCAGCAGCCACTCATTCGCAGGCGCTCATGGACCGATCGGCGATCGACACTCAAGAACAAGCGACAAAGCGTCGAATCCATCCTCGGATGAAAGAAATAGACATGAAATGGAAGTTGAGGGCTTTCTGGCTTGCGGTGGTCGCTGCTGCGTCCTACATCAATGCAGTCGGAGCGTATGGAGGGGAGCTGATCAACGGGGTGGCCTTTGGCCAAACTGCGGCGGCTTGGGTCCAGGCGATCGGCTCCGTTGCCGCGATCCTCGTTGCCGTGTGGATTGGGGATCAACAGGCCAGGCGGAATCTTGAACTTCAAGAACAATTGGCTCAAAGCACCGCCCAGCGCGACCTTTCTGTGGTGCTTGGCCTACTGGATGTCGCTGTTGTGCAGATCCTCGAAGCAGATCAAGCGATCAAGACAGACGCCATCGAGTGGGCCAATGAATGGCACGATGATGAACAGTTCGACGGGTATGTGGCCGCAGCGGACGCTGTTGAAGCTCATCGATTGCCGAGCTATCTTGCCGTTAGATCAGTTCTCGAAATCAGATACCGGCTTAAAGCGGCAGCTGAAAACTTGCAAGAAATCGCGCGCTATCCAGGTGTGCAGCCGGTTGAACAGGAATATCTGCCGTATCTGGAGCTCAATCTCCAATGCTTGAAAGAGGGGCGGGACGCTATCGCCGCAGAAATTACCCGCTTTGGCGGCAGGCCGCCAATCGCTGCATGGCTTTTGCCACAGGGATGAGGCGGCGATTTTCTTCAAGCCTCAGGAGGAATGAACCAGGATGTTCAAGCTCCAGCGCCTGCCCAAGGAGGCTCCTCCACTTCGCTTGATTCCGGTTTACGACAGCCGCCGTGCTGAGAAAAAAGAAGTGCATGAAACAAGAAATCGATCCCGTGGTTTTTGCCGACATGGACGAAGAGCGGCTGAAGCGCGCCGACAAGAACGTGACAGATGTTCTGCAGCGCGCAGGCGTGGACTGGAGAATAAAAGGAGAGCCGTACAGCTGGTCGTGGCGCCGCACGGGCCGCAGCTCGGTGATGACCGTCTGGGCGGAAGACATCCATATTGTCGATCGTGAGCGCTGGCTGACGGTCGAGAAGCTCGACGCTGAGGAGCGCCGTAGCGGCAAGCCCTGGAAGTCGGGCGAGGCCGCGCGAGCCGAGCGGAGGTCTTCGATCTTGAGGGAAAGTGCCGGGCAGAACGCGCCACTCCTGGGAATCCTGCAGGTGAACCGCATCGCGGCAGAGCAGCTCGTCTTTCAAGACGTGACGTCCAAGGTCGAATTCCGCGTCGCCGATCGCACCCCGTGGCGGGTGGTGATCGTGCCCGGCGAAACCACCGGCGAGGAATATGCAGTCCTTTTGCGTGGTGACCAGCCGTGGACACCGACGCCAGCACAAATTGCGGCCGCGCGGGCGAGATGGGAAATGTGGGAAAGCGGCCACCACTCTGAACAGAGGGACGCAAGCGGCAGCCGGCCCAGCGACGGTCCCTTTCTGGCCATCAACATCGCCTGGATGAAGCGCTACGAAGGCAGGGCCGCCGACGATCCGGTCTCTGCCGGCAACTTCGCGTACTTCGGACGCCTCGGCAACTCGCCGTCCAACGCCCACGAACAATGGAACTTCGCCGATACCGGCGGCAAGGTCTACGGCTATATCCCCCGCTCTTCGAGCATTTCCGTCCAGCGGCTAGGAGCGCCAGCCGGCGCCGACCATGTTGACGGGGTCCTGGTGGTGTTCTTCTCCCGCGATCCGGCGGAAGACGTTTTGAAGGTGGTTGGCTGGTACCAGCACGCCCGGGTTCATCGACAACCCACTTACTCGCACCGCCGGGCTGGGCTCACGGTCGAAGCGTCCATCCGAGCGGAGAAGGCTGATGCCGTGGTTCTGCCTGTAGCGGATCGCACGGTAGTCATGCCGACAGCGCAGACCGTGTCGGGCGGCGTAGGGCAATCTCCTCTCTGGTACGCCGATGAGCACCCCGACAAGGTCGCGGAGATTCGCGCGCTGGTTGCCAGCATCGATAACCGGCGCGCCGGTGCCGGTGGCGGGAAACCTCGGGGCAGCCCACGCCAGACGGACATCGAGAAGCGATTGGCCGTCGAAAAGGCCGCAATGGACATGGCCCTGAGGTACTACGACGGCAGCATCGACGTCTCCAAGGCCGCTCTCGGATGGGACATTGAAGCCGAGGACGTCGAAGGCACACTGCGCGTCGAGGTCAAGGGGCTATCTGGTCAGGGGGTGAACGTGGAGCTGACGCCCAACGAGTACCGGAAACTGCAGGAGTATCGTGAACGTTACGTGATCTTCGTGGTCACTGGGGCACTCACACAGCGGCCACTGGCGCATATCTTCCGCTTTCACGCAGAAAGTGAATCCTGGCGAAGTGCCGGCGGGCAGCTCCTGCAATTCCAGGAGTTGATTGCAGTGCGCGCATTTCTCTAGCCTGTCGTCGGCTGACCCAGGCCTCAAGGTGCCCGAAAAGCATCGAGCCGCGCGGTGCGAGTCACGTGATGCCGGCTGCACGTGCATCTCAAAGACTTCTATTTCATCAATGGAGCATTGAAATGAACGCACTCGAATGGCGTGTGTTTCTTCAGCGCTGATGGGACTTCAACCCTCGTTGCAGCCGGCTCCTATACATACGCCCAAACCCAATCTCCGTTTTGCCAGACGGTGGCCGTGACAAAGTGCTGGACGTCTGTACACTAACGCAACTGCACAGACACTTGCGGGGCATCCCATGCGATTCACTGACACCAAAAGCGAGACCTTGAACCTGCGAGTCTCCCCAACCTTCAAGCAGGCGTTGAAAGAGGCCGCTGACCACGAGCAGCGAAGCATGGTGAACATGCTCGAAGTGCTGCTGGGCAAATACTGCGACCGCAAGGGCATCGTGCCAGCAGGCCAAAAAGCAGCCCCATCTCCCACCCACAAGCGGGCACGTGCAGACCATAGGGCTCACGTGGGAGCGGCAGCATGACCTTTCGCTACATCGGCTCGAAGTCCAGACTCGTCGATCAGATCGCCGCCTACATGCCCCCCCCGAAAGAGGGGGCCTTCTTTGTGGATGCCTTCTGCGGGACGGGCGTTGTGGCCGAAGCCGCTGCTGAGCTTGGCTGGAACGTGAGGATCAATGACAACCTGCACTCTGCGGTGATCTCTGCTGGGGCACGGCTCATCAGCCAGGAGCAGGCAGCCTTTAAGAAGCTCGGAGGCTACGCCAACGCCATCGCCAAGCTCAACGCTGCAAAAGCTGTGCACGGCTTCATGTGGAGCATGTACAGCCCTGCCTCGTTTGATTCGTGCGGCATCGAACGCAGGTACTTCACCGAAGAGAACGCAGGTCGAATCGATTCAATGCGGGCACTGATCGCGGGGTGGAGCGAGGCGGGCAGCATCGACGAGGTCGAAGAGCGGTTACTGATTGCGGACATGTTTGGAGCTTTGAACCGTGTGGCCAACATTGCGGGCACCTTTGGTTGCTTCCTCTCCAAGTGGACCAACCAGTCCCAAGAGAAGATCGCCATGCGGTGCAGGGAGCTCAAATCCACCAGTGTGCGAGTGGAGGCGATGGTGGGCGATGTTTTCGACGTGCCCAACGGTCCCCAAGACCTCGTGTACCTCGATCCTCCGTACACCAAGCGGCAGTACGCCAGCTACTATCACATCCTTGAAACTGTAGCCCTGGGCGATGAGCCCGAAGTCGAGGGCGTTGCGGGTCTTCGGCCTTGGAAGGACCGTGCCTCGGACTTTTGCTACAAGACCCGAGCTCTCAAGACGCTCTCCCGTCTGGTGAACGACTTGAAAGCCCAAAAGGTGCTGCTGTCGTACAGCAGCGAAGGGCACATCTGCATGGAGGACATGAAGGCCGAGCTCTCGACGATCGGCAAGTTCACCATGCACCCGCTGGGAGCCATCGGTCGCTACCGACCCAACAAGGCCGCCAGTAGCACGGCCTCGGATGTGAACGAATTCTTGGTGGTGGTGGAGCGACCTCTTGGTCAACTTCCCAAGAACCAGAACAAGTCTCTCAAGGCGACCAAGCCCATCCTGGTGGAGAGCTATGCATGAGCGCTCCTCGGCCGGTTGAAGCTGAGTACCTGGCCCCAGCAGAAGCAGCTCTAACCAGGGCTGTGGGTGGCGGGCATGGGCCTGCAAGCTTTGAGCTTCGGCTTCAAGTATTGGAGGCCGCCTCTGCCCGCTTTGGTGGCTTTGATCTGGCTGCCTTTCACGAGGCCTTCGGGGTGCGTAGCACGAAGCCTGCAGCCGAGCTCTTGGAGCTTGCTGCGACCGTAGCCAGCGCCATTGAACGGACACCCATCCACCCCTCCTTGGCCCTTAGTGCCTTGGCACGTGAAGCTTTGCAAGAGCAGGACCGAAAGAGCACGGGTGCCTATCACACCGACTTTCGCTTGGCCACACGCCTTGCACAGCTTGCGGCGCCCAAATTGACTCACAAGAGCAAGGTGATTGATCCTGCAAGTGGCGCGGGAATTTTGCTGGCTGCCTTGACCCATGCTGTATGTGGCATGGATCGGGCCAAGACCGCCCATTGGCTCTCTCATGGAGTGTGCGCTGCAGACCTATCGGCCAACTCCCTTCGTGCAGCCCTTCTGAGCCTGGCCTCGTTCACCGACGACTTGGCGGCCCTCAAATTCATGAGAGCCCGTTGGTACTGTGGGGACAGCCTGATGGCTGATCGCGAAGTCTGGGCAGCGATGGCACCTGAGGGCTTTGATGCCGTCATTGGCAACCCGCCTTGGGAGAAGGTCAAGCTCTCACGACACGAGTTCTTGAGGTCCACGGGCACACAGCGGCACTACGGAGCTCAGATTCATGGGCTCGATGAAGAGCGGTTTGCTGCCCAGCGTGAGGAGGTCGCGATCTACTCTCGAAGGCTGCTCGCACGCTACCCCGACCTTGGCTATGGGGAGCCTGACCTCTACATCGCCTTCACGGACCTCTTCTTTGACCTCTGCAAAGCGCAGGGCATCGTGGCAGCCCTCATCCCTGGTGGGCTGATCCGATCGCAAGGCACCCAGGCCATGCGTCAGAAGATTTTTGACGCCAGCCAGAGCGTGTCCTTGTCGATCATCGACAATCGCGCCAGGTTCTTTGCCATCGACACGCGCTTTAAGTTTCTGGCTCTGGCCCTGGTGAAGGCGGGTTCTGAAAAGATCAAACGCGAACCGATCCAACTGCTCCACGAGCGCGGCACGCCCACGGCCTTGGAAACGACGGGCACCGCAATGATTGGCCGTGCTGCACTGGCAGCCATCAGGCACGACCTGAGCCTGCCTGAGGTTAGAAGCCCTGCCGAGTGGAAGCTCTTCTCGAAGATTTCTGAGGCTGGCACCTCATGGGAAGAGCCTGGCTGCGGCTGGACACCGAAGTTCTGCCGGGAGGTCGATATGACCAAGGAGCGGCCCAAATTCCTGAGTTTTTCCACTGCGGGGGGCCTGCCCTTGGTGGAGGGCCGAATGGTGCAGGCCCACCGATTTGGTGTGAAGGGCCATGTCTCCGGCACGGGTCGCAGTGCCCTGTGGGAAGCCTACCCCATTGGGGGCTCACGGCTCTCGCCTCAATTCTGGATTCGTCTCTCGGATGTGCCTCGGGCCAACCAACATCGAGCCGCTGTGCTTCGGGTGGGGTTTTGCGACATTGCGGGGCAGACCAATGAGCGCTCGCTCATGGCCTCCTTAATTCCTGCGGGTGTGGTCTGCGGCAACAAGGTGCCCACGATCCTTTTTCCCGATGACCCTTCGGAAGAGCGACTTCTGGTGTGGCTGTCCATTGCCAACAGCTTTGCCTTTGACTGGATGCTTCGGCGCGTGCTCACAACTACGGTGAACTACTTTCTGTTGCAAAGCTTGCCCATGCCCAAGCTCGTCAAGGATGGCTTGCCGTGGAAAAGGCTCGTGAGTGCTGCGCTTGAAATTCGCTTGCTTGAAGGAGCTGGCGCCACCCGAAAAACCTACGAGCGCATGGCGCAGCTTCGAGGTGAGATTGATGCCGAAGTTGCCGTGGCATATGGGCTCGACTTGAGGGACATGGAGTTGGTGCTCGAAGACTTCCCGATTTTGGATCGGGGCCAAATCGGACTTCCAGGAGAGGCAAAGTCCACGATCACCAGAGACAGTGTTTTGGCTGCGATGGCAAAGCGCACCGCAAGCCGGTCTACAGTTTGGTCGCGCCGTGCGATGGAGGCACGGGAGTTGGGGGCAGTGGGTTATGTGCCCTCAGAGCTTGCCCTAGGTGGCGAAGAAATCGAAGAAGAAGGAGTTCGAAATCATGGCTAGCAGCGCGAATCAAGTTGCGCGAATCCTTTACAAGGAGATCGTTGAGGGGGATCGACGGAAGGCCGACGGGGAGTCAAATGATTCCGCTTCAGGGGGAGGTGCGAGAGACTTCCGATTTCCATACGATGCAGTATTGCCTGTTGTTGACTTGATCTTTCCAACGAAGGTGACAAAGCGAGGAAAGACAGTACATCAAGGCACATTCTGGTGGCACGAACCAGGTGTAACGCAGGCTGTTTCAAGAGCAGCCGAATTCATGTCGCCTACGAGGTCCCGTCCGAGTGAGGGGTGGATTTCTCAGGTTCCTAAGTTTTCCTGTTTTGATACCAATCGAATACCGCCAGGCGGCTTGGGCAACCGAGTCCTACTACTCCTGATTCAACTTCACGACCAGTCGGTGTGGCCATACTTCGCTGAAGAGGCGACTCTTCGCGCCACAGGAACTTGGGATCCTGTAGTGGCTCAAGAGTTGCTGGATTGCTTAGATGCACAGCGCGCAACGAATCGAGCGGTAATTGGATACCGCGACTTCACAAACGCGGGTAGGTTTTGCAATGGCAAGTAAAGAATGCAAACAGGCTTTAAAGCTGCTGGCCCGCTCACGCAATGTGCTGGTGTCTGGTCCACCTGGGACCGGCAAATCTAAGCTCTTGGCAGAGGTTGCTATAGCCTTTGACACAGCATTTGGCATTGCTCCTGCGGGCGGCCCACCGAAGCTCAACCCCGTGGGTGGAATTCCGATTCCGCCTGCTACAGGAGGTCCTGTCAAAGACATTCCTGCGCCCATGAAGACGGAGCGCAAGGTCTTTCGGACGGTCTTTCATCAGAACTCTAAGTATCGCGACTTTGTGTCGGGCATCACCCCTGCGGTGAACAAGAAAGACGGCGAGCCTGACTTTGCCATCGTCAAAGGCACGCTGTATCGGGCCAGTGAGCACGCCAAGACTGACAACGGCGCAGCGCTACTGATCATCGATGAGATCAACCGTGGCCCGGCTGTGCAGGTTTTCGGCGGTTCCATTGTGGCCATCGAGTCCGACAAACGCCTAGCACCTGACGGGACCAAGCGTGCCGAGACTCAATACTTTGAAATGCTCAATCCTGCCGATGGCAATGTGGTCGAGTACGCCTTGCCTCACGACCTCTTCATCTTGGCGGCTATGAACCAGGCCGATGCTTCGGTAGAGGCTCTGGACGTCGCTTTCTTGAGGCGTTGGGAGCCACTGCGGTTGGAGCCCGACGAGAAAGCCCTCAGGGATTTTTATGACCTCGGTGCCAGGGGCGCCGATCCACTGCTCGACGCCCCTGTTGCTGTCGTCGATGCATTGGAGGCTTCGGTACGTGCCTGGGTGGCCGTGAACGAGCAAATTGCCTTGGGCCGTGGCGCTGAGTTCCAGATCGGGCACGGAGTACTCATGTCGGACGTGAAGCCTCAGACCTTGGCGCTTCAAGAGGCGCTGGTCGTGCTCTGTGTGGGCTGGGCCAAGGTGAGGGCTCACGTGGAGGAAGTGTTCTTTGGGGACACCCGCGGCATTGCCGCTGTCCTCAATGCGTTGGATGGTCCCAGCTACAACCCATTCAAGCTCACGGAGACCACCTTTGCAGACGATCTTCGGTTCAGGCTGGAAGGCCCCCCGAACTTTTCTGAGGCCAACATCTATCCTGCGCTGAGGGGCTTTGCCAGAGAGTAGCGTGATGGCTCATATTCGAACGCGGTTATCCCTTGTCGAGTACGGCGTACCTGTTGACCTGAGCCGTGCCATTGGCTCTGCCCTTGGGGTAGATCGCGCCAAGGCCAACGGTGTTCTGACGGATGCTGGCAACCGTGCTGCGTCGAGCCTGAGGCTGAAATACAACCCCATCAGTGTGGATGCCAATGGAGCGCGTGCAATCGACTTTGCGGGCCTCATCCGACTGGCCCCATCGCTCGAACTGGAAGTGGCGCCGAAATTTTTGGGACTTGATGATGCCGATACCGCCTGGCGGGAGGATTTTTTCTTTCTCTCTACGCTATCACGCCATGGTCGCCTGCTGGCAACGGAGCGGCTCGCTGCGTCTGGCGGCTCGCCGCGCGACCTTTCCACATTGGTGGCCCGATCCATCACGAGCATGTACGACGCACGCAAGCGCCGTCCGCTACGCAGCTACCGGAGGGTACGGGAGGCAGACTTCGGCATTGATGGAGATCCCGATCCTCTGGATCTCATATTTCCTTCGCCCGATGGCTTCGAGCAAGAACTGATCCGATTTGATCGACGCAACGGTTGGAACGCAGACGTCGTGGCTGCAGCCAAAGAGCTTCTGCCGGAAGTGAGCGATCCCCTTGCCGCCGGTTCCTTGGTGCGACTCATCGAAGACCTTTCGCCTCAGAGCGTTCCTGCAGGACGCAGAAAGCCAATTTCAGCGAGACACAGGGCTTGGAAGCCGCTACACGAACTTTCAGTCGATGTACTCGGCGGCTTGGGCCTCAACTACAAACAGGGCCAAGCCCATGCTCCTGGCTACTTGGTGGCCACCTGGCGCGTTTGGGAGGACCTCTTGACGATTGCCTCCCGGCTAGGCTTTGGGCGCTCCGCCGTGGTGCCTCAGAAGGGCTTCGCATTGGGCAGCAAGATCAAGATGAGCACGGGTGCCACGAGCAAGCTGTCAGTGTTCCCTGATTGCGTGATCGAGTCCGATGGCACCAGGCCCAGAATGCTTCTGGATGCCAAGTACAAGGGCCACGTAGAGAAGGGCCAGCTTCGCATTTCAGAGTCCGACATTTACGAGGCTCTGGCCTTTGCCAGGGCCACGACGTGCAACCTGGTGGTGCTCGCCTACCCTGCTCTACCAGGGAATAAACCGAAACCTGTAGGCACCTGCGCGGTGTTTGAAAAAGTGCAGGTGGATGCTGTGCAGATCGTGGGGGTTCAGATCGAGAGCCGTCTGATCTCCAAGACAGGGGGCCTCAGGACGTTTGCTGCCAACATGGCCGTTGGAGTCTCGACCGCCTTCGTTTAACTTTCGAGGATCTATGCCCGCGAGCCTGGACTGGGACTCTGGCCCTATTTGGTCTAGCACCCGTGATCGCATCTATGAGGAACTCGGACTAACCCGTCTTCATGACCTTCAGGCTGGCATGGAAATGAGCGGCAGCCGTTGATTTGGAAACAATCTTGAAGATCATTTTCAGCCGCAAGGGCTTCGACTCACAGTATGGCGGCGTGGCCAGCCCGATCCTGCCCGATGGAGGTATCACCTCATTCCCCATTCCCTCGCGGTTTGGTCGGCCCGTGACACAGTTGTCGTTTCGCGGCAAGCCGCTCACGGATTTGCTCAACGACCTGGTGACGGGCATAGAGAACGTCCATCTGGATCCGGATCTGCATGACGGCAGCGTGCTCCGCGAGGCTGGCTGGCGCCCGACATTTGGTCAAGTGGGCTCTGCCCAGTCTCACTTGGCCAACGAAGGCGTGGGCGTCGGCGATGTGTTCCTGTTCTTCGGCTGGTTCCGCCAGGTCGAGCAGCAGCAGGGGCGCTGGCGTTATGTTCGACGTGCGCCGAACATTCACAGCCTGTTCGGCTGGCTGCAAGTCGGTGATGTGATCAAGGTATCTAGTCCGGCCGATGTCGCAAAGCGCTATCCCTGGTTGGCCGACCATCCGCATGTTCAGCATGGCGACGTCATCGGCGCGAACAATACCCTCTATGTCGCCGCCGAAACGCTCTCAGTTCGCGGGCAGCCCACTGGGGCCGCAGGCGCGGGCCTGTTCCGGCGTTGGGGGACGCCGCTGCAATTGACTGAACCAGGGCGCAGCCGCTCTAGGTGGCTCCTCCCCGCCTGGATAACCCCCGGCGCGCACATGCCGCCCATGTCGATGCA
Organism: Variovorax sp. FW305-3-2-15-B-LB1; assembly: GCF_058787635.1. Lineage (NCBI taxonomy): Bacteria > Pseudomonadati > Pseudomonadota > Betaproteobacteria > Burkholderiales > Comamonadaceae > Variovorax > Variovorax sp. FW305-3-2-15-B-LB1. The sequence goes on from NZ_JBYSZY010000021.1 coordinate 25,929, forward strand.
CGGATCCCCAACACGGTGGGAGCCCGCCGGCGACCGCGTGCGGCTGCAGACCGTGGGCAAAGGCCAGGAATTCATTCTCGACATGGGCCAGCATCCGAAAGGGGAAGACTGGCTCCGTGGGCTCATCGAAACGCACGGCAATTGAACGCGATCGGCGAGAGGCACGAAGATGGCAATCAGGGGATACAAGCTCACGCACGACAGCGGTTTTGCACCCAATCCGTTCCACGGCGTGCTGACGCTGGCCACATGCATGGTCAAGATCAGGAGCACCCGCCAGCCCGGCGATTGGGTGGCCGGATTCGCCTCCGCCAACCTGGTGGGCTTGGCCCGCGCCAATGGGGTCGAAATTCCCTACATGGGTCTGATCTATCTGGCCCGGGTCAGCGAGGTGATGGCCTTGCGGAGCTACTTTGAGGATCCGCGTTTCGCGCTCAAGAAGAACAAGATCGACAGCCCGCATGAGATCGAGCGCGCCGGCGACAACATCTACCATCACGACGCCGCCGGGGCCTACGCCCAAGTGAGAAATCTGCACCACAAGTCTGGAGACCTTGCCCACGACGTGAGCGGCATCAATGCACTGATTTGCGCCGATTTCTGGTATCTCGGTCGCAAGTGCTTCGTTCCTGAAAGCGGCTGGGGCTCGGTGCTGGGGAATCAGCGTATCGACAAGGCGCGCTTGTCTGCGTTGCCGGAAGACTTCGTGCAGTCGATATTGCTGCTCTTTCGCGCCAGGGGCATCAAGCCTGGCATCAACGCCGACCCATGCTTGTGGACCACGCCGCCGGGGATCGCCGCCCACTGCAGGCCCACACGCAAGGCGGCACCGGCGGCGCAGAACAACTCCTGCTCCAGCAAGTAGCCATACTGAGCGACATGTTAGGCGTCGCTGGGTGGGAGCAGCGCAGCGATGTCGCGAGCTTCATCCTGCAGCTGCGCCTCGAACTTCCCGTAGTTCGCGAAGTGCAGGTGCAAGAAGATCGTGCGCGCAGCGTCTTCGTAGAGGGTGCGCAGCGATCCCGACCAACCGCTGGGCCTCTCAAGTTCGCGGAACTTCCCGGTGTCGTTCACTAGCCGCACGACACCGGCTGACAAGAACACGTACTTTGCCTGGCCCGTGAATATGATCTTCTCGAGCCAGGTTAGGTGGGTCGAATCGAGGTCTTCGCGAACCAGAGTGCTGCGCCCAACTGTTGGGAGATGAAGCAACTCGATGAATGACACAAGGTCGGCATGCTCGGGGCGAAAGCCGATCTTTGCGAAGATTCGGTGATAGCGCCTTCCGTCCCCCCTGTACTCAGGCAACAGGAACGGATGGTGGACGCCGTGTTTGCGCCAAAAAGTTGGCCCGTCCTCGTGATAGGAGCGCAACGCGGGAAAGATTGTGCTCTGCTCCACGTCGGCGGCGTAGTTCGCGTCTAACCCGACAAACAAGAACCTGGCTGTCTTTGGCGGGACGCCCTGGTACGGTCTTCGAGCAAAGAGCTCGGTCAAGACGCGGCTGGGGTGTGCCTGGTACATGGGTGAGTGTCTGCGACGCCTAACCGGCCCGGTAGTCACGGCCTTCTACCACGATGGGCGTCTGGCAAGCAAGACCGCATCGGTCGGGTTGTCTCTAAGGGCGAGCTTGCAAGCGATGAACGTCCGAGCGCGCCAACCCCCAGGGCCCGGCAGACATCCCTCACTAGCCGTCCCAGCCAGAAAGGCTAGTGCGCAATCCATTTTTTTCATTTTCAATCACGGCAGAGGCGCTTTCTTGAACGAAGCGCACGTTGATCAAATACAACATGGCCGCTTTCAAGTCGCCTCTCCAAAGATGCGTGCTGATACATTCATACCGCGCAACAATGGGACACGATAAGTCAGAGTCACAAGGGCTCTAGCAGATGCAGTGACACGCTGGGCGCGCTTTCAGCGATATCGATTCATCAATTAAAAAGGACATCAAAAATCATGGCAACTGCAAAGAAGGCTCCCGCGAAAAAGGTGGCAGCCAAGAAAAATCCGGTGAAGAAGATCGTCGCCAAGAAGGCCTCAGCAAAGAAGGCCACGGTGGTCGTCGCCAAGAAGGCCCCAGCAAAGAAGGCCACGGTGGTCGTCGCCAAGAAGGCCCCGGCAAAGAAGGCCACGGTGGTCGTCGCTAAGAAGGCCCCGGCAAAGAAGGCCACGGTGGTCGTCGCCAAGAAGGCCTCGGCAAAGAAGGCCACGGTGGTCGTCGCTAAGAAGGCCCCGGCAAAGAAGGTGGCAGCAAAAAAGTTGCTGAGCAGTGGACCGCTGAAAAACTGACCAACCCCACAGCGGGCTGGACGTTTCACCCATCGACGCTCTACTCCTATACGGCACGGCGGTTCGAGGTACTGGGGCCGCGTGGCTGGTACAAGACCGCTGATCTCAGTGCACATGCAATCCGGCGTGCCCTGACCTCAAGCGGCGCGATGCGCAAGCTGCCTGTCGAATTCAGTAGTGCAATCCAGCAAGTCCAAGCTGACACGACACGCAATCGCGGGTTCGCCTTTCTGGATGCGATCTGCGGGCCAGTAGATGCTATGGAGATCCATGAATGGCTGACCACCCTAGAGGTGGCTGTGGTCGGCTGCGGTGGCATCGGAAGCACTGTGGCCGCCTTACTTGCAGGCTTAGGCGTCCGCCGCTTCGTGCTTGTAGACCCAGATGTGGTCGAGGAAGGAAACCTATCTCGCCAGCTTCTCTATACGCTTCGCGACGTCGGCCTTCCCAAAGTTGAAGTATTGTCGCGCGCGCTTGAAGATAGATTCAGGGACCTACAAGTGCGACGCCTTGCTCTAGATGCCCTCGACCCACGAGCCATATTAATGATCCAAGATTGCAGCCTGGTTGTTTGCGCCGGCGATGATCCTCCGATCCTTCCCGCACTTCTAGAGGAGCAGTTGGGGCATCAAGTGCCAGTGTGGGCGTGCGGGTATGCGCTGGGCATTTCAGTGGTGCGCCCACCTATCAGGCGAACACGAGCAGCCTCCTCGATGCCGCACTGGCAGGGTGTTTCCGGCGGCGTCGCACCCAGTATCGGCTTCCAGAACTTGGAGATTGCAGCTCGATGCTGTGCAGAAATCGTCCTTGGTCGGGGACGTCCCGGCGCACCTTATGGCTTGGACTATCGCAATCGCAGGACTCTTCTTTGATCTGGTCTCAACGACCAATAGGGTTAGATGCCCTCTGCGGCGATGCACGTTAATCTTGCTCGCCATCACGACGAGCCAGGTGATTTCGTGCGGGATCGGATGATGATGCCCTAGGGCGAATCAGCTGCGCTCCGAAACAGATCTGGCCGAATCGGGAGATTAGGGCAAAACAGAGCGAGCGAAGTTCGCGCAGGCACCGGTCGAACCGGCTTCGTCCGAGGTCACTTGGTAATTGCGCGTGCCGACGGCCCTGCCTCCGTCGAACACAACGGCTACGAACTGGTCAACGGTCGTGCCTGTTCGACAGAAATGCCACGCTTCCTTCGTTCCTTTGGTCTCCCGGCGCTGCGGTGCGCCGAGGGCCTGCAGCACCTCTTCGCGGGAAGCTCCGTTGCGGACCGCGTTGCCCAGGAGGATTGGCTGCGGGTTCGTGGCCCGATTTGGCAGTTGGGGAGTCTGATCAGAATAGGGCCGCAAGGTATCGGGATTCAGCCCGTAGCTGCGATCCCTGTTCAGGCTCTGGCCCCCACTGGGTCCGATCGACTGACCACCACCAGGCCCGATTGACTGGCCCCCGCCAGGTCCTATCGACAGGCCCCCACCAGGTCCGATGGATTGCCCACCACCCGGGCCGATGGACATGCCGCCTCCGGGCCCAATGGAATCGCACCCCCCAGGCCCGATCGAACCCGGCACGCAGCTTCGCCAGGCTTGCGCGAGCGCCGGGCCGCTGGCCTCACCGAGGAGGAGGAGGAGGAGGAGGAGGCCCAGCTGGACGTAGCCGCGAAGCGTCTTGGAGGAGCGGGATGGGGCCATATGACGATTGTGCGTCCCGCCCGTTCGCCCAGCGTCTCTTTCGCGCGGGCCGGCATGCCGCTGACGGGCTGCATGCTGGCCGAATGGGTGAACTATGTGCGGACGACTGGTCCTAGCCTTCGACGGAAGGGAGTGCTCGCCACCCCCAACGTCGACAAATCTGGCTTAGCGCCCGAATCGACGAGGTGCCCGAGCGACGCAGTGAAATTTGTTGGTGCTTTTGTTGGTACGTCTTTTCTCAAAATTCAAGGAGTCCAATATTCATAGCGATTTCTTGACATTTTTCGATTCCTGTCGAAGCACCATGAGGCCGCATCGCGCCGTCTCATGGACCGTCGAGGCGAGACGCCCGAAAGCCCCCCACTCCTGCCCGCTCAAGAGGTCGCGAACTTCTTCAGGCACGCCGCCGAAGCGTCCACTTCCTTGCTGAAGGGGAGCATGTCGGAGTACTTGGAACGGCGCAGTTCGTACGTACCGTCGTCGTGAATGTCGGCCACGATGTACTGAAACGCCTGCGCGATCACGTCGACCCGGTACCCGAAAGCCCGCTTGGTCTGCCGGACATGCGTGGCGATCGCGGTGTTCTGCGCGCCCAGGAATCCATCGAAAACGCAATCCATGAACTCAGGCTGCTCGGCCTTGTTGTAGGTACCGTGATGCACGGTCCAGAACGTATCCGGCTTCGCCGCGGTCGTGGGGGCCGTCGTGCAAGCAGACAAAGCGCCAGCAGCCAGCGCAGCCAATACAACTCTCAACATTCCTCGTCCTCCAAGATTTTTGAGCCCCGATCGTAGTGGCTCGATCCGCATGGAGGAGACGTCACCCACCTATTTGAACGGCGGCGGCACCCGGATCTTCTGCCACTCCTCCGGCGTGATGAACTTCGCGCAGGTCGGCAGCGCGCTGATGACGCGCCGCTGCGGCTTCATCGGAACGAGTTGCGCGTTCTCCTCTTCCCGATAGAGGTTCACTCCGCAGGCTTCGTACGCAATGCCCTGCTTGCTCTCGATCTCGCGCCGCGCCTCGAAGCGTTCGCGCAGATTCCGGAACGACTGCCCGACGATCCGGTAGCGCTTGCCTTCCTCGGGCAGGAACGAAAACGAAATCCGGCACGCGGCACGGCCGTGGTACTCGATGAGCGCCTCTTCCCCCGCGCGGATGAACATCGCGCCCTTGAGTTCGGTGCGTCCGCGGTAGCAGCCCTCTGCATTGAGGTTGTTGATGACCACGTCGTCCTTCGACTCGACGGTGACCTGTGCCCGGCTTTCCTGCGCAGTCGGCAAACGGTACGGTGTTTCACAAGCGCTCAGCCCTGCAGCGGCGGCGATGGCGAATGCGCACGAGCGAATCGCTCTGGGTGACATGGTGCGGCGCTCCCCTGGTCTTGCTGTGGTGCCGTGCGATGCTAAGGCAGCGACACCCCGCGTACGCCCCGCCCCGCGCACGGACGAGATTTCAATCGACGACCCGACGGCGCGCCGGACTACTTTTGGATGCACTGCGTAACGGCATGCTTTCCTTCGTAGCAAGAGACAAACAACAGGGGGCAAGCGATGAACAAGACCGAGGCCTTGGCGGCCATGGTGGAAGTGGCACGGATCGGGCGCGGCTTGACGCCCGCCGACGCACTCACGCAGCTGGGCGAGCTGATCGCACAGGAGTCGCCGGACGATCCGGCGCATGACGTGAAGGTCGAGAAGCTGCTGCGCCTCGGCGCCTGCATCTGGTCGCTGCGGCGCGGGGTGTTCCTGCCCGAGCCGCCCGGGCGCAGCGACGAACCGGAAGCCCCGCCGGTGCAGCGGCCCCGCGAGATCGCGCCCATCGGCACGGTGCCCGCGCGCGCATCGCACCCTGTCTCCCACCACCCGGTGATCCCGGCCCTGAGCACCTCGGTGCACTACGGGCTCGCGTCGGCCTTCACACCACCCGAAACTCCTCCACCACAAAGGCCGTGATCTCCGCCAGGAAGGTCTTGGCGTGCGCCATGGTGCGCTGGCCTTCGGGCGAGGCGAACGCGGCGTTCAGCGTGTCGGTGTTCTCGAACCACAGTTCCACGATGCCGTCGATGGGCAGCTCGGCGTAGCCGCAGGGCGTGCCCTTCTCGAACTCGCGCGCGACCACCACGTTCTGGCGGTAGCCGGCCACGCCGGGCATGCGGCGCACGTGGTCGGCGTGCACCTTCCATTCGCGGCGGAAGTCTTCTTCGGACTGTGCGACCGGGCGGCGCAGGGTCGAGATGCGCTTGAGCATCGCCGGCCCCGCCGACGACGCGGGCGATGGCGGCGCAATGACCTCGGTCTGCTCGACCGTCACGATGTGCAGCCCACCCAGAAAGTGCCGCTCGTCGGCGCGGATCTCCGCCGCCAGCTCGCCGGTGTTGAAGGCCGCATCGGCCTGCGCCGCCGCATCGAACTGCAGCTGCGAGAAACCATCGAAGTCCCACGGGCCGCGCGCGAAGTCGATGCCGCGCTGCAGCCGGTCGGTCACGCGGTTCTGGCGGTAGGCGCGCAGCGTGGGCAGCTGCGCGACGAGCGGGCCGTGGCGTTCGCGCCAGTGGCGGCTGAAGGCCTCGTCGGTCCAGCCGGGCTGCTTGCGGATCAGGCCCATGCGCAGGGTCGTCGTCGTGGGGTCGGTCATCGGTCGGTCTCCTTGTGGGGTGGCGCGTTCTGCGCTTCGGCGCGCGCACGCGCCAGGCCGGGCGCACGCTTGGCGAGCCACACGCCGTGGCGCACGGGCCAGCGTTGGTACTGCGGATCGGCGCCGAGCGCGGCGGCCGCGTGGTGCGGCCAGTAAGGGTCGAACAGGGCTTCGCGGCCGAGCGCGACGAGGTCGGCCTGCCCCGCGGCGAGCACGGCCTCGGCCTGTTGCGCGTCGACGATCATCCCGACGGCCTGCGTGACGACGTCGGCCTCGCGCCGAATGCGTTCAGAGAACGGCACCTGGAAGCCCAGGCCGCGCGGCACCGGCAGCGCGCGCGTCTCTTCGGTGAGGCCGCCCGAGAAGCAGTCGATCACGTCGACGCCGCAGCGCTTCAGCTCGCGCGCGAGCACCACCGAGTCGTCGAGGCTCCAGCCGTCGAGCGTGCCGTCCACGGCCGAGAGGCGGCAGAACAGCGGCTTGCCGGCGGGCCATGCGGCGCGCACGCGCTGCGCGATTTCCAAGGCGAGCGACATGCGGTTCTCGCGGCTGCCGCCGAGCGCGTCGTCGCGGTGGTTGGCGTTGGGCGACAGGAAGCTCGCCACCAGGTAGCCGTGGCCGAAGTGCAACTCGACCACGTCGAAGCCGGCCTGGTCGGCGCGCACGGTCGCATCGACGAAACGTTGCACGAGCTCGGCCATGTCGGCGGCATCGAGCGCACGCGGGGCCGACCAGCCGGGGCCGGCCGCGAGCGCGCTGGGGCCCAGGCGCTCCCACGGCTCGTCGTCGGCCGCCATGCGCGCCGGGTCGATGGCCGCCCCGCCCTCCCACAGTGGCTCGCTGCCGGCCTTGCGGCCCGCGTGCGCGAGCTGCACGCCGATGGCGCTGCCTTGCGCGTGGACGAAGTCGACCACGGCCTTCAGCGGCGCGATCTGGCTGTCGTTCCACAGACCGAGGTCGGCGGTGCCGATGCGCCCGCGCGGATCGACGGCGGTGCTCTCGGTGAGGATCAGGCCCGCGCCGCCGAGCGCGAACTTGCCCAGGTGCACCAGGTGCCACGGCGTGGCGTGGCCGCGCTCGGCGGCGTGCTGGCACATGGGCGAGATGACGATGCGGTTGGCCAGCGTGAGTTCGCGCAACGGCAAAGGCTGGAACAGCAGGGGAAGAGAAGAATCAGGCATGTGAAGGAATCAAGGGGCCGGCGCAGCCACGGGCCGCGTGCCGAGCCAGGTGCCGCTCATCACCGCGGCAAAGCCGAACAGGTGCCACCAGGTGAGCACCTCGCCCAGCAGCAGCGCCGCGAACAGCACGCCGAACACCGGCACCCAGTAGAGAAAGACGGCCGTGCGCGCCACGCCGATGACGGAGATCGCACGGTTCCAGATGAGGTTGCCCGCGGCGGTGGCCGCGATGCCCGAAAACAGCACCAGCGCCCACGGCCACAGGCCGGGAAAGAGCTGCGCCGCCCCGAGCCGCGATGGCCCGAGCAGGGTGTGCACCACGAGCATGAACGTGCCGATGAGGTAGATGACCCAGCTGATCGACAGCGGATCGACCTGCCGCGCCAGCCGCTGCACGCCCACGCCGCCGACCGCGAAGCTCACCACCGACAGCGCGAGCATCAGGTCACCGATGCCGGCGCTCGACAGTCCCGCGCCCGGGTGGCTCAGCACCACCGCCGCCACGCCCGCGAAGCCCAGCGCCACGCCCACCATGCGGCGCGCCGTGAAGCGCTCGCCGAAGACCAGCGCGGCCATCAGCGCCGACACCAGCGGGCTCAGCGCCATGATGAGTGCGCCGTTGGTGGCGGTGGAGCGCAGCAGCCCCTGCGCGAACAGGATCTGGTTGCCGTAGACCATGAGGAAGGCGCAGCCCGCCATCACCGCGAGTTGCCGCACCGTGAGCTTGGGGATGCCGCCGCGCCGCCACAGCACGATGGCGCTGAGCGCGATGCACGCCACGCCCATGCGCAGCGCCGCGAGCGGCAGCGTCTCGAAGGAGCCGGTGAGCGCCTTCACGGCCGAGACGTTCACGCCCCACACCAGCATCGCGAGCAGCATCCAGCCCTGCACGGACGCGGGCGTGGCGCCGTGCGAGGGCGCAGGTTGGTTCACCTCAGCTTTCGAGCGCGTTCCACATCTCGATGTCGCGCTCGGCCGTCCAGATGCGCGGATGCACGTGGCCCGTGGCTTCGTCGTAGGCACGGGTCACGTCGAAGGGCATGCAGTGGTCGAAGATCACCCAGTGGCCGTAGGTCGGGCGCAGCGCGGCCACGGTTTCCTTGTAGATCACGTTGAGCGACTTGCCTTCGGCCACGCCGTTGTTCACCAGCGTGTAGACGTCGGAGATAAAGGCGCGCGTGGAGGCGATGGCCTTGCGCACGTCGGCGGCGTTTTCCAGTGCGGCGCCGCGGCCGGGCACCAGCTTCTCGAAGCCGAAGCCGGCCAGGCGATCGAGCGTGGTGGGCCAGTCGCGGAAGTAGCAGTCGCCCGCGTAGGCGGTGCTCTGGTATTCGACGAGGTCGCCGGCGAAGCAGATCTTCTGGTCTTCGAGGTAGGCGATGGTGTCGCCCTTGGTGTGGCCGCGGCCGACCTGCGCGATCTTCACCTCGAGCTTCTTGCCGAGCCACACGCTCATGGTGCCGTCGAAGGTCATGGTGGGCCAGGTGAGGCCAGCGGGCACCGACTCGACGTTACGGAACAGACGCGGGAAGCGACCGATCTCGCTGGCCTTGTCCTGCTCGCCGCGCTCGACGATCAGGTCGTAGGTGTCGCGGCTGGCCAGGATCTGCTCGGCGCCTTCCTTGAAGTACGCCGACGCGCCCAGCACGCGCACCGCGTGGTAGTGGCTCAGCAGCACGTACTTGATGGGCAGCGGCGTGACTTCGCGGATGCGGCGGATCACGTCCTGCGCCATCGCGGGCGTGGCCTGGGTGTCGACCACCATCACGGCCTCGTCGCCGATGAAGACGCCGGTGTTGGGGTCGCCCTCGGCGGTGTAGGCGTAGGCGTTCTCCGAGAGGCGAGTGAACGAGACCTTCTTTTCTTCGAGGTCGGCCTGGCTGGCGAATTTCTTGGTGGTCATGAGTGGTCCTTTGAAGTGAGAGGGAAAGTCAGTGCGTGCCGAGGTACGCCGACTTCACCTTGGGGTTGTCGAGCAGCTCGCGGCCGGAGCCTTCGAGCGTGATGCAGCCGGTTTCGAGCACGTAGGCGCGGTCGGCCACGCCCAGCGCCTGCTTGGCCATCTGTTCCACCAGCAGGATCGTGAGACCCGAGCTGCGCAGCTGGCGGATGGCGTCGAAGATGTCCTTGATGATGAGCGGCGCCAGGCCCAGCGAAGGCTCGTCGAGCAGCAGCAGGCGCGGCTCGCTCATGAGCGCGCGGGCAATCGCGAGCATCTGCTGCTCGCCGCCCGACAGCGTGCCGGACAGTTGATGCGCGCGTTCTTTCAAGCGTGGGAAGCGCGCGAACTCGCGTTCGATGGCGCGCTCCACGAAGGCCTTGTCGTTGCGGCGCGAATAGGCGCCCAGCATCAGGTTCTCGCGCACGGTCTGGTCGGGGAACACGCCGCGCCCCTCGGGCGACAGCGCCACGCCCAGGCCCACGCGCTGGTGCGCGGGCACGTGCGTGCAGTCCTTGCCGTCCACGAGCACGCGGCCTGAGGCCACGGGCTCCAGCCCGACGATGCTCTTGAGCAGCGTGCTCTTGCCGGCGCCGTTGGCGCCGATGATGGTGACGACCTCGCCTGCGCGCACTTCCAGGCTCACGCCCTTGACGGCCTCGATGGCGCCGTACGAGACCTTCACCGATTCGATTTTCAACATGATGGTTTCGGTCCTCTGGCTCAGGCGGGCACGGCGGCCATGTCTTCTTCGTCGTCCACGCCCAGGTAGGCCTCGACCACGCGCGGGTTCGACTGCACCTCGGCCGGCTTGCCTTCGGCGATCTTCACGCCGTAGTCGAGCACGATCACGTGGTCGGAGATCGACATCACCAGGTCCATGTGGTGCTCCACCATCAGGATGGACACGCCGCATTGGCCGATGCGCACCAGCAGTTCGCCGAGCTCGGCGGTTTCCTGCGGGTTGAGGCCGGCGGCGGGCTCGTCGAGCAGCAGCAGCTGCGGCTCGGTGGCCAGCGCGCGCGCCAGTTCCACGCGGCGCTGCAGGCCGTAGGGCAGGCTGCCGGCGGGCCAGTGCGCCAGGTGGCCCAGGCCCACGAGGTCGAGCAGCTGCAGCGCGCGCTCGCGCGTGGCGCGCTCCTGCTTGCCGGCCGTGGGCCAGGCCACGAGCGACGACAGGAAGCCGTTGCTCATTCGACTGTGCCGTCCGAGCATCACGTTGTCGAGCACCGAGAGGTCGGCGAACAAACGCAGGTTCTGGAAGGTGCGGCCCATGCCCAGGCAGCAGATGGTGTGCGCCGGCTGGCCCACGATGTTGCGGCCCAGGAAGCGGATCACGCCCGCGTCGGGTTCGACCACGCCGGTGAGCATGTTGATCATGGTGCTCTTGCCGGCGCCGTTCGGGCCGATGAGCGCATGGATGTGGCCGCGCTGCAGGCGGAACGACACGTCCTGCGCCGGCTTCACGCCGCCGTACGACTTGGTCACGCCCTGCACCACCAGCAGCTCGCCTTCGCCGCCGGGACCGATCTGCCCCGGCATGCCGTTGCCGGCCGCCCCTTCGCCGCGATGGCGCGATTTCAGGAACCAGTTGTTGAACAGGCCCACCACGCCGCCCGGCATCACGTACAGCGCGAACAGCAGCAGGAAGCCGTACAGGAAGTGCTGCGCCGAGGGCCAGCGCGCGAGCAGCGCGTCGGTCGCCGTGAGCAGCACCGCGCCCACGATGGGGCCGTACATCGAACCCGCGCCGCCGAACAGCACCAGCAGCAGGATGAAGATCGACAGGTGGAAGGTGATGAAGTCGGAGTTGATGTACTGGTTCTGCTGCGCCACGAGCGCGCCCGCGATGCCGCAGGTGACGGCCGCGACCACGAAGGCCATGACCTTGGCGCGGTACACGCGCACGCCCACCGACGACGAGGCGATCTCGTCCGCCTGCAGCGACAGCAGCGCGCGGCCGAAGCGGCCCTGCAGCAGGTTGCGCAGCAGCAGGTGCAGCGCGGCGCTGAGCACGATGCCCAGGATCACCCATTGCACGCTGCTCAGCGGCTGGCCGTTCCAAGTCAGCGGGCGGATGCCGTAGATGCCCTGCGCGCCGCCGAACACGTCGGTCCATTCGCCCACGAGCTTCTCGACCACGATGCCGAAGGCCAGCGTGACCATCGCAAGGTACGGGCCCTTCACGCGCAGCGAGGGCAGCGCGATGAGCACGCCGCACACGCCGGAGACGACGGCCGCGATCACCAGCGCGAGCCACGGGCTCAGCTCGGTGCGCGAGGTGATGAGCGCAACCGCATACGCGCCGGCTGCGAACAGCCCGGCCTGGCCCAGCGATTTCTGGCCTGCATAGCCGACCAGCACGTTCATGCCGGCGGCGCACAGGTAGTAGACGCACATCATGAAGGCGATGCGCAGGTAGTAGTCGTTGCCGGACAGCGAGACGAGGCCGCACAGCACGGCCGCCACCAGCACCACGGCGGCGGGATGGGCAAGGCGCTTCATACCTTCTCCACCGTCGAGCGGCCGAACAGGCCCGTGGGCCGGAAGGCCAGCACCAGGATCACGAGCGCGAACACCGCGACCTCGCGCCACTGCGCCTGCCAGAGGTTCACCATCGACTCGAGCACGCCGAGCAGGAAGCCGCCGATGACGCAGCCGCGCGGGTTGCTCAGGCCGCCGATCATGGCGCCCGAGAAGCCCTTGAGCCCCACGGTCAGCCCCATGAAGAGCGAGGCCTGCGCGATGGGCGCGAGCAGGAAGCCCGACAGCCCCGCCAGCGCCGAGCTGACGACGAAGGCGCCGATCATCATGGCGTTGGTGTTGATGCCCATGAGGCTGGCCACGTTGCCGTTCTGCGCCACGGCGCGCATGGCCTTGCCGATCATGGTGCGGTTCATCACGCGGTCGAAGCCGATCATCACGACCACGGCCACGCCCAGCGTCAGCAGTTCCTGCGGGCGCACGCCCACGCCGAACATGCGGATCACGGTGTCGCCCACGGGCGCGGGCACCACCACGGGCTTCGGGCCCCAGATGGCCAGGCCCACGCTCTGCAGGATCACGCCGAAACCCAGCGTGCTCATGACCCAGGCCATGCCCGGGCGGCCCGCGAACGGGCGCACGCCGAGCACGTAGAGCAGCCAGCCCAAGAGGCCCATCACGCCGAGCGCGGCGACCAGCGCAAACAGCTGCGCGCCCGCACCGGGCACGGCGTCGCCGAAGGTGGTGGAACTGAGCGGTTTGCCCAGCACGAGGAACAGCGCGCTCATGCCGATGAACGCGCCGGCCGAGACGAACTCGCCGTGCGAGAAGTTCAGCGTCTTGGTCGTCGTGAACGTGATGCTGAATCCGAGGGCCACCAGCGCATAGGCACCGCCGACGGCGAGCCCGCTGATGAGCGCCTGCAGGAGCGCTTCAACCATGGTGTGTATCTCCGTTGCGGAACGGGGCGGTGCCCCGTTCCTTTTTTGTCTCAGACGTTTATTGCTTGAAGTCGGCCGGCTTGAGCGCACCGATCAGCGCGTCGCTGTAGGGCAGCAGCTTGCCGTCCTTCCAGCGGATCCAGACCAGGTCCTTGGCCGTCAGGGCTTCGTGGTTGGTCTTGCTGAAGGGCTTCTCGTAGGTCTTGAGCACGCCCTGCACCGGCGTCTTCAGGTCTTCGAGCGCGGCACGCACGGCGGCGCCGTCGGTGCTGTTGGCCTGCTTCATGGCCTGGGCCAGCAGCAGCACCGAGTCGTAGCCATGCAGCGCGAACGAGAACGAGCCCGGTGCCTTCAGCTTGCTGCCGATGCGGTCGAACAGCTTCTGCTGCACGGGCGTGCGCGTTTCGCTCACGGTGCGCATGAAGATCGGCTTCTCGGCCAGCGCCTTGCCGGCCGCGTCGTAGAAGGTGATGTTGTCGGCCGCCCACGAGGTGAGCGTCAGCGGGAAGTAGTTGATCTTCTCCATGCTGCGCACCAGCTGCGCGATGGGCGTGCCCTGCGCCCACACCACCACGGTGTCGACGTTGGCGGCCTTCATCTTGCTCAGCTGCGAGGTCATGTCGGTGTCGCCGACGCCGAAGCGCTCGGTGGCCGCGATCTTGATGTCCTGCAGCTTGGCGATTTCTTCCATGTCCTTCAGGCCGCCCTGGCCGTAGCCGGTGGTCTCGGCCATGAGGCCCACGACCTTGGAGCCGCCCGTGTTGCGCTTCACGTAGGCCATGAGCGCGGCGACCTGCTCGCGGTCGACCATCGAGACGCGGAACATGTAGTTGTCGGCGCCGGGGCTCATCGGCTTGGTGATGTCGGTGCCCGAGCCCACGTTGCCCAGCACCGGAATCTTCTTCTGGTTGGCGATGTGCTTCCAGGCCATGGCGTTGCCCGAGTTGGTGGGGCCGAACACGGCGACGACCTTCTCGTTGTCGACCAGGTCGCTCATGTTCTGGATCGACTTCGGCGGCGCCGAGACGTCGTCGCGCGTGACCAGCGTGAACTTCCGTCCGAGCGCGCCGCCGGCGGCGTTCAGGTCGGCAATGGCCGCTTCCATGCCCAGCACCGCGGCCTGGCCGCTCTGCGCCGAAGGCGAGGCCGAGAGGTCGCCGTTGTAGCCGAGCTTGATGTCTTGCGCGTAGGCACCGGCACTGAACGCAGCGAAGGCGGCGGTCGCGAGCAGGGTCTTGTACAGACGGATCGTTTTCATTCTTTGTCTCCTAAGGGTTGACGGACGGGGAACGGGAAATCGAAAAGGAAGGGGCGTGGCTCAGACGGCGAGGAAGCCGCCGTCCACCGGCAGCGTGATGCCAGTGACGTAGCGCGACATGTCGCTGGCCAGGAAGATCACCGGGCCCACCAGGTCTTCGGTCTGGCCGACGCGGCCCAGCGGGATGCGCGTCATGAACGACTCGAGGCGCTGCGGGTTCTCGCGCGTGGCGGCGGTCATGGGCGTCTCGATCACGCCGGGTGCCAGTGCGTTCACGCGCACGCCGGCCGGCGCGAGTTCCTGCGCCAGCGACTGCGTGAGCATCTTGATGGCGCCCTTCGAGGGCGAGTAGCCCAGGCTCGCGGCCTGTCCTGCGTAGGCGGCGATGGAGGCGATGTTGATGATCGAGCCCTTCGTCTGCTTGAGCACGGGGATGAAGGCCAGCGTGGTGTTGAAGGTGCCGTGCACGTTCACGTCGATGGTCTTCTTCCAGTTGGCCGCGGCGTTCGGGCTGCTGGTGGTCTCGCGGATGATGATGCCGGCGTTGTTCACCAGCAGGTCGACATGGCCGACCTCTTGCGCCACGCGCGCGGCCAGCGCCTGGCAGGCCTCGGGCGCGGTGACGTCAAGCACGAACGACCAGGCCTCGCCGCCTTCGTTGCGCACCAGTTGCGCGGTCTCGGCCACGGTGGCTTCGTTCATGTCGGTGACGACGACGCGCGCGCCCGCCTGGGCCAGGCCGAGCGCGAGCGCGCGGCCGTTGCCCTGGCCGGCGCCGGTGATCAGCGCGAGACGGCCTTCGAGCAGGCGCGGTGCGACGTGAGGAGGAAAGGGCATGGTCGGCTCCTTGGGTTGACTATCGGAACGGGATCAGGCGCCGCGCGGCACGGCCACGGCTTCGCGCTGTTCGACGTGCAGGGGCACGGCGGCCTCGGCCTGCGCGACCTGCAGGCCCGCGACATAGCCGAAGGTGAGCGCCGGGCCGAGCGTGATGCCCGCGCCGGGGTAGTTGCCGCCCATCACGCTGGCCGCGTCGTTGCCGACGGCGTACAGGCCCTTGATCGGCTGGCGGTCGGCGTCGAGCACGCGGGTCTTCTCATCAGTGACGAGGCCGGCGAAGGTGCCGATGTCGCCGATGACGAGCTTGATCGCGTAGTACGGGCCGTTGTCCAGCGGCGCGACGCAGGGGTTCGGCGTGACGTTGGCGTCGCCCTGGTAGCGGTTGTAGGCCTTGCTGCCCTTGCCGAAGGCGGGGTCGTCGCCGGTGCGCGCGCCCTGGTTGAACTCCTGCACGGTGGCTTCGAGCGCGGCCGGGGCGATGCCGATTTCCTTGGCCAGTTCGCCGATGCTCGCGCCGCGCTTGAGGTAGCCGGTCTTCAGGTGGCGGCCGATGGGCAGCGGCGCGGGCGCGACGCAGCCCAGGCCGTAGTCGCGCAGCGCCTTGTGGTCGCACAGCAGCCAGGCCGTGACCTCGGGCTCGCCTTCGCAAGCCTTGACCATCGCCTGAACGAAGTCGTGGTACGAGTTGCCTTCGTTGGCAAAGCGCTTGCCCTTGGGCGTGACCGCGATCACGCCGGGCTTGGCGCGGTCGATGAAGTGCGGCATGACACCCTTGCTGCCGTCGGGCCGCGTGGTGACCGAGGCCGGCACCCAGGCCGCGGCGTGCGGGATGGTGCCGTCGACGCGGCCGCCCACGGCCTCGGCCAGGCGCAGGCCGTCGCCGGTGTTCGTCGAAGGCGACGGCGAGTAGTGCTCCTTGCCGGTCGGTGCGTGCGGGAACAGCTGCTTGCGGCGCTCCACGTCGTAGGGGAAACCGCCGCAGGCCAGCACCACGCCGCGTTTGGCGGTGATGCGCACCGTCTTGCCTTCGTGCTGCACCACGGCGCCCGAGACGCCGTCGTACTCGACCACGAGCTTCTTCACGGGCGACGAGAGCCACACGGGAATGTCCAGGTCCATCGCAGCCTTGGCCAGGCGGCCCGCCAGCGCGTTGCCGTTGGTCAGCGTCATGCCGCGGCCGTGGCGCACCACGTCCAGGAAGTGCCGGGTCAGGCGCTTGGTCACGTACCAGAACGAAGTCGGCGACTTGAAGGCCCGCATGAAGTGTTTGATCTCGGGGCCCGAGCCCAACATCATCCCGAACACCGTGAGCTCGGGCAGCGGCGGCGCCAGGTGCTTGATGCGCGCACCGAGTTCGCGGCCGTCGAACGGGCGCGTGACCATCGAACGCCCGCCGGGCTGGCCGCCGGGCGCTTCGGCGTGGTAGTCGGGGAAGACAGCCGGCATGTCGAACTGCACGCAGGTCTGGCGCGTGAAGAAGTCGATGGCCTTGGGGCCCATGTCGAGGAAGGCGCCCACGCGCGCCGCATCGAAGTGCGTCGTGGTCTCGTGCTTCATGTAGTCGAGCGCCGCGCCGGGCGGCTCATGGATGCCCTGCTCGGTGGCCAGGCGCGTGCCCGGAATCCACAGCCAGCCGCCCGAGCGCGCGGTGGTGCCACCGAAGCGCGGCTCTTTCTCGACCACCAGCACCTTCAAACCCTGCGACGCCGCCGTGACGGCGGTGGCCATGCCCGATGCGCCGCTGCCGACGACGAGGACATCGCATTCCCACGTGTTCTGTTCCATCTCTGCCTCTGTTCGCTCTCGTGTTGTGTGTACGACTTAAGTTGCGGCGGAGTGTAGGCAGCGATATTGATATGGTCAAGTCGTTTAGTTACTATCAGATGATCAGTCATCGTCGATTGAACACGACAATATCAGTAGAAACCCTGATGGCTATACTCGCTCCCACTCTCAACCCCCACGCCGGGCGCCCCATGGAAAAGCCAAGACGTGGCATTCAATCCGTCGAAATCGGAACGCAATTGCTGGTCGCGCTTGGCCGGCACGTGGCGCCCATGGCGCTGCGCGATCTCGGCAAGGCCGCCGGCGTGCCGGTCGGCAAGGCGCACCCCTACCTGGTGAGTTTTCTGAAGGTCGGCTTCGTGGTGCAGGACGGCGCCGGCCGCTACGAGCTGGGCCCGCTGGCCCTGCAGCTGGGCCTGGCCAAGCTGCAGCGGCTCGACCCGATCAAGGAAGCCTCGCCCCTCATCGAAGCGCTCGCGTCCGAGACCGAGCAGAGCATCGCGGTTGCGGTCTGGGGCAACTTCGGGCCGACCGTGGTGCGGCTGGAAGAACCGATCCACCCGCTGCACGTGAACCTGCGCACCGGCACCGTGATGTCGCTGGCCTACACGGCCACGGGCCGGCTGTTCGCGGCCTACCTGCCGCCGAAGGTGGTGGAAAAGATGATGCTCGAAGACCTGGCGCGCACGCGCCCGGCCGACGGGCGCGGCGCCAGCGAAGAGCTGTCGAAGTCGCAGATCGAGGCGCTGCTGGTCGAGACGCGGCTGCACGGCATCTCGCGCACGCTGGGCCAGCCGATTCCGGGCATCGACGCCTTCTGCGCGCCGGTGTTCGACTCGACCAACAACCTGGTTCTGGGCATCACGGCCATGGGCCCCGAGGCCACCTTCGACAGCGACTGGAACGGCCGCGTGGCCGTGCCGCTGAAGGCCTGCGCACTCGAAATCTCGCGCCGCCTGGGCTTCGTGCCCACCGACGAAGCGGGCTGAACCGCCGGCCCGTGCCATGTAGGCAGGCGCTCACGCGCTTGGTTTGCCTTATCCCGCACGCGCGGGCCGCAGACGCGGCCACCGTAGAGGCCTACCTACCTCACGGAGACCGGTCATGAAAAGCATCATCCTTTGGCTCTGCGGCGTCCCGCTGATCGTGATCATCGGGCTGAAGGTGTTCGGCATTCTCTGACCGGCCACGCGCCACGACGAACGATCCCGCTTCCTCCTCACGGCGCTTCTTGCGTCGTTACAGCGCCCCTCCCGGGGCGCTTTTTTTGCGGATCGATCCGGTCAGTGCCGCTCAGTGGGTATTGCGGCGCAGCTGCTGCACGTCTTCATGCAGCGAATGCGCCCAGCTGCGGCGTTCGCGGCTGTACGAAGGCTGCGGCTCGCCGAAGCGCACGATGGCCAGCAGCGGCGGCGCGCGCAGCGTGTTCCACACCGAGGCCAGCAGGCTGTCGTCGTCGATGTAGCGCGGCGCCTGGCTGGTCTCGCCGGTGGCGGCATCGGCAAAGCGCAGCGCGGCCGGGATCACCGGCGCGCCCGAGGAAATCGCGGCCTGCAGCAGGTTGGCGTGGAACGGCAGCAGCCCGCGCCCGTCGCTCGTGGTGCCTTCGGGGAACACGCCGATCAGGTCGCCGCCGCGCAGCGCCTCGGTCATGTGGTGCACCACGCGCATGGCGTCGCGCCGGCGCTCACGCTCGATGTAGAGCGTGCCCGAGCCGGTAGAGAGCGTGCCGATCACCGGCCACTGCTTGACGTCCGACTTCGACACGAAGCGCACGTGGCGCGCCGCATGGATGGCGGTGATGTCGAGCCACGAGAGGTGGTTGCAGATGAGCAGCGCCGGCCCGTGCGCGGGCGGCTCGCCCTGCACGCGCAGCGTGACGCCCATGATCTGCAGCATGCGCGCCGACCAGGCCTGCACGCGCGCGTTGCGCTCGTCCTGCGGCAGGCGGGGGAAGGTGAAGCGGATCGTCCACCAGCCCGACAGCGCATGCGAGGCCGCATGCAGCAGGCGCCAGCCGGCCTTCAACGAGTGCAGCATCTGGACGCGGGCCCTCTTCTTCTTTTTGACGGCGTGCCGTGTGGCGGGCGCGTCGTTCAGCCGTGCACGACGCGACCGGCCACCAGCGTGTGGCGCGCGCGCCCCTGCATCGGGTAGCTGGAGAACGGCGTGTGCTTGCCCTGGCTGCGCAGCGCCTCGGGCACCACCTGCCATTCGAGCGACGGATCGGCGATGCACAGGTCGGCCACGCCGCCCTCGGCGATGCGGCCGATGCCGCTGGCCGCGTCGGCCGCGTTCAGCAGGCGCGCCGGCGCCGAGGTGACCACCTCGATGGCGCGCGCCAGGCCCGCGCCGCTGCGCTCGCCCCACTGCAGCGCGAGCGGCAGCAGCAGTTCGAGTCCGGTGGCGCCGGGTTCGGCTTCGGCAAAAGGCAGCGTCTTGGCGTCGGCCTCGACCGGCGTGTGGTCGGACACCAGCGCGTCGATGGTGCCGTCGGCCAGCGCGGCCGAGAGCGCGTCGCGGTCGCCCTGCTGGCGCAGCGGCGGGTTCAGGCGCGCGCGGCTGTCGAAGAAGCCGATGTCGGTGTCGGCCAGGTGCAGCGAGTTGATGCTGACGTCGCAGGTGATCGGCAGGCCCTGCGCCTTGGCCTCGCGCACCAGTGCCACGCCGCGGGCGCTGGAGATGCGGCACAGGTGCACGCGCGCGCCGGTGCTCTTCATGAGCTCGATGATGGTGAAGATGGCGATCGTCTCGGCCGCCACCGGCACGCCGCCCAGGCCCAGCCGCGTGGCGAGCGCGCCGCTGGCCGCGACGCCCTTGCCGAGGTCGCGGTCCTGCGGACGCAGCCACACGGTGTAGCCGAAGGTGCTGGCGTACGACAGCGCGCGCTGCAGCACCTGCGTGTCGGCCAGCGGCACGTCGGCCTGGCCGAAGCCGATGCAGCCGGCCTCGGTGAGCTCGGCCATCTCGGTGAGCACGCCGCCGGCGAGGTTGCGCGTGAGCGCGCCCAGCGGGAACAGGCGCGCGCACTGCAGCTTTTCGGCGCGGAACTTGAGCATCTCGACCAGGCCGGGCTCGTCGAGCACGGGGTCGGTGTCGGGCGGGCACACGAGGCTGGTCACGCCGCCCGCGATGGCCGCGGCCATTTCGCTTTCGAGCATGCCTTCGTGCTCGTAGCCCGGCTCGCGCAGGCGCGCGGCGAGGTCGACGAGGCCGGGGGTGACGATGCAGCCCGTGGCGTCGAGGGTGCGCTCGGGCTTGAAGCCCGCCGGTGCGCGCCCGATGCCGGCGATCTTGCCGTCGGCGATGGCGATGTCGGTGGGCTTGTCGGTGCCCGAGGCGGGGTCGATGACGCGGCCGTTGGTGATGAGGATGTTCATGCGTCTGTACTTCCGGTGGCAGTCAGGGCCTTTTCGGGAAACACCGTGGAACCGGCTTTGCCGGGCCACTGGTGTTGCCCCCGGTAGGGGGTTGGCGAAGCGACACGAAGTGCGCGAAGACTGGGGGCGAGCAACATGTCTATGCTTCGTTCCCTGCCACGATGCTCATCACGGCCATGCGGACCGCGATGCCGAAGGTGACCTGCGGAAGGATCACGCTCTGCTTGCCATCGACCACGGCGGAGTCGATCTCCACGCCGCGGTTGATCGGGCCCGGGTGCATCACGATGGCGTCGGGCTTGGCCAGCTGCAGCTTTTCCTGCGTGAGGCCGAAGGTCTTGAAGAACTCCTGCGACGAGGGCAGCAGCGCGCCGCTCATGCGCTCGTTCTGCAGGCGCAGCATGATGACGACGTCGCAGTCCTTGATGCCTTCTTCGAGCGTGTGGCATACGCGCACGCCCATGCCGGCCATATCGGCGGGCACCAGCGTCTTCGGGCCGACCACGCGCACTTCGGCGCAGCCGAGCGTGGTGAGCGCGTGGATGTCGGAGCGCGCCACGCGCGAGTGCAGCACGTCGCCGACGATCGCGACCGTGAGGTTCGAGAAGTCCTTCTTGTAGTGGCGGATCGTGTACATGTCGAGCAGCCCCTGCGTCGGGTGCGCGTGGCGGCCGTCGCCGGCGTTCACCACGTGCACGTGCGGCGCGACGTGCTGCGCGATCAGGTAGGGCGCGCCCGACTCGCTGTGGCGCACCACGAACAGGTCGGCGGCCATGGCGCTCAGGTTGGCGATGGTGTCCAGCAGCGACTCGCCCTTGGTGGCCGAGGAGCGCGCGATGTCCAGGTTGATGACGTCAGCACTCAGGCGCTTAGCCGCGATCTCGAAGGTGGTGCGCGTGCGCGTGCTGTTCTCGAAGAACAGGTTGAACACGCTCTTGCCGCGCAGCAGCGGCACCTTCTTCACCTCACGGTCGCTCACGCTCGTGAAGTTGGCGGCCGTGTCGAGGATGTGCGTGACGATGTCCTTGGGCAGGCCCTCGATCGACAGCAGGTGGATCAGCTCGCCGTTCTTGTTGAGCTGCGGATTTCGCTTGTAGAGCATTACTTGTTGTCCTCCACCTTGAGGCTGAAGGCGCCGTCGTCGGCGCGTGCGAGGGCTAGCAATTGGGTGTCGGGCAGCTTGAGCGTCGTTGCCGCGAAGTCGGCGGCGACGGGCAGTTCGCGGCCACCGCGATCCACCAGCACGGCGAGCCGCACGCAGGCGGGGCGGCCGAAGTCGAACAGCTCGTTGAGCACGGCGCGGATCGTGCGGCCCGTGTAGAGCACGTCGTCGAGCAGCAGCACGTCGGCGCCGTTCACGTCGAAGGGCAACGCGGTCTGCGCGCTGGCCGAGAGGCCGCGGCGCGCGAAGTCGTCGCGGTGCATGGCCGACGAGATGACGCCGGGGGCGCCGGCCAGGCCCAGGTCTTTTTGCAGGCGCTCGACCAGCCAGGCGCCGCCGGAGGTGATGCCCACCAGTTTCGTCTCGGGGCGCATCAGCGCCTTCACGCCGGACAGCAGCATCGTGTAGAGCGCTTCGGCATCGGGGATTGAACTCACGGGAGACTCCTCAAAAACTGTTCCAGGATGATGCAGGCGGAGGCGGCGTCGGCATCGCGGGCGCCGGACGACAAGGCCTCGGTGGTGCTGTAGCGCTCGTCCACCTCGAACACCTGGAGATTGAAACGGCCGCGCAGCTGGCGCGCGAACTTCTGCGCGCGGCGGGTGTTCTCGTGCGGGGCGCCGTCGGGGTGGTAGGGCACGCCGACCACCAATGCGTCGGGTTGCCATTCCTTGATGCGGGCCTCGACCTGGGCAAAGCGGGCGTCGGCGCCCTCGGCCTTGATGGTGGCCTGCGGGGTCGCCGTGCGCAGCAGCCGGTTGCCGCTGGCCACGCCGGTGCGCTTGGCGCCGAAGTCGAAGGCCAGGAAGCTCTGGAAATGCGCAGGAACGGCGGCGGGAGCGGGAACGGAAGCAGGGGCGGATGCGGGCGCGTCGGACATGACGTCGCTCATGCGTGGCCCGCGTCCGGGGACAAGGTCCAGGCTTCGAGCCCCAGCAGCATCAGCGCCTTGTCGTAACGCTTTTCCACCGGCGTGTCGAAGATCACGGCCGGGTCGGCCAGCACGGTGAGCCAGCTGTTCTCGGCTAGTTCGGACTCCAGCTGGCCCTCGCCCCAGGCCGAATAGCCCAGCGAGACCAGCACCTTGCGCGGGCCGGCGCCGGTGGCCAGGGCCTCCAGCACGTCCTTGGAGGTGGTCATTTCGAGCCCGCCGGGGATGGTCATGGTCGAGGCGTAGACCGATTCCTCGGGTTTTTCGGCCTGGGTGAACACCGGCTCGTGCAGCACGAAGCCGCGCTCGGTCTGCACCGGGCCACCCTGGAAAACGGGGGCGTCGCCCAGCTCGGGGCGGGCCAGGTGCAGCTCGATCTTCTCGAACAGCACCTTGAGGTTGATATCGCTGGGTTTGTTGATCACCAGCCCGAGCGCACCGCGCTCGCTGTGTTCGCAGAGGTAAACGACGCTGCGGTTGAAAGTTTTGTCTTCCATCCCCGGCATCGCGATCAGAAAGTGATGCGTCAGGTTCATCGGGGCAGAATCGGCAGCCATATGCCCCCGATTTTACTGGCCGTCGACAAGACCTATCCCAAAGGGCTCATGTGGTTTCGCCGGGACCTCCGGGTAGACGACAACGCGGCGCTGTACCGGGCGCTGCGGGCCTGCCGGCAGGTGGTCTGCGTTTTCGTGTTCGACCGGGCGATCCTGGACGCCCTGCCCCGGGCGGACCGGCGGGTCGAATTCATCCGCGAATCGCTGGTGGAGCTCGAAGCCGAGCTGCGCGGCCTGGGCAGCGGGCTGATCGTGCGGCACGCGGTGGCCGCCGAGGAGATCCCGGCGCTGGCCCACACGCTCGACGTGCAGGCGGTGTTCGCCAACCGCGACGACGAGCCCGACGCCCTGGCACGCGACGCCCGCGTGCTCGGCGCGCTGGCCAACACGGGCATCAGCTTCCACACCTTCAAGGACAGCACCGTCTTCGACCGCGACGAGGTCATGACCAAGGCCGGCCTGCCCTACACGGTGTTCACGCCGTACAAGCGGGCCTGGCTGGCGAAGGTGGATTCGTTCTTCCTGAAGTCGTACCCCGTGCGCAGCCACGCCGACGCGCTCGCTCCGCCGCCCCCGGCCCTGAATGGGCCCGTCCCCACGCTGGGCGAGATCGGCTTCGAAAGCACCAACCTCCAGACGCTGGAGATCCCCACCGGCACGCGCGGCGCCGGCGCGCTGTTCGAGGATTTCTTCGAGCGCATCGACCGCTACGACGAGGCGCGCAACTTCCCGGCCGTGCGCGGGCCCAGCTACATGGGCGTGCACCTGCGCTTCGGCACGGTGTCGATCCGGCAGCTGGCCAGCGTGGCGCACCAGCTGGCGCTGCAGGGCAACACCGGCGCCGCGACCTGGCTCAGCGAGCTGGTCTGGCGCGACTTCTACTTCCAGATCCTGGCGCACTTTCCGCACGTGCATGCGAACGGCGAGTCGAAGAGCTTCCGCCCCGAGTACGACAAGATCGCCTGGCACCACGGCAAGCACGCCGACCAGCTGTTCGACGCCTGGTGCGAGGGCCGCACCGGCTACCCGCTGGTCGATGCGGCGATGCTGCAGATCCGGCAGAGCGGTTACATGCACAACCGGCTTCGCATGGTGGTGGCGAGCTTCCTGTGCAAGGACCTGGGGCTGGACTGGCGGCGCGGCGAACGCTACTTCGCGCTGCACCTGAACGACTTCGAGCTGGCCTCGAACAACGGCGGCTGGCAATGGGCCAGCTCGACCGGCTGCGACGCCCAGCCCTATTTCCGCATCTTCAACCCGGTGACGCAAAGCGAACGCTTCGACCCCGAGGGCAAGTTCATCCGCCGCTACCTGCCGCAGCTCGCGGGCCTGTCGAACGTGGCGATCCATGCGCCGTGGCTGGCATCGCCGGTCGAACTGGAGGCCGCAGGCGTCAGGCTGGGCGAGAACTACCCGAAGCCGGTGGTGGACCACGCGGAGGCGCGGGAGAAGACGATGCAGCGCTATGCGGTGGCGCGGGCCAAAGCGCTGCAAAAGCCGTAAGCCAAGAAAAAAGGGCCCCGAAGGGCCCTTTTCTTTTGCGCGCCGACTGCCGGCGCGGCCGATGCCGGTCAGGCCACCGCCAACGCGGCCGGCTCGCTCGTGTAGGCACGCACCAGGCGCAGCAATTCCTCTTCCGAGTACGGCTTGCCCAGGTAGTGGTTCACGCCCAGGTCGCGGGCGTACTCGCGGTGCTTCTCGGCGATGCGCGAGGTGATCATGATGATCGGCAGCTCGGCCAGGGCCACGTCGGCGCGGATGTTGCGAGCCAGGTCGAAGCCGTCCATGCGCGGCATCTCGATGTCCGACAGCACCACGGCCGGGCGCTCCTGCTGCAGCCGTTCGAGCGCCTGCAGGCCGTCGGCCGCGAGCGACACGCGATAGCCTTCGCGCTGCAGCAGACGCTGCGTGACGCGGCGCACGGTGATGGAGTCGTCCACCACCAGCACGAGCGGGATCTGCGGCACCACCGGGGCAAAGGCGGCCGGCGTCTGCGGCGCGCCGGTGTCCACCGAAGCGGCATGCGTCGGCGCGGCCAGCGCGGCGGTCTGGCGCGCACGCGCCTGGTCGCCGTGAACGGCCGCCAGCGCCACCGGGTTGTAGATGAGCGCCACCGCACCCGAAGCCAGCACCGAGATGCCGGCCAGGCCGGGCAGCCGCGCGAGCTGCGGGCCGAGGTTCTTCACCACGACTTCCTGGTTGCCCAGCACTTCGTCCACATGCAGGGCTACGCGCTGCGCCGCGCTTCGCACGATCACCAGCGTGTTGTTCTTGGTGGCGGCGTGCTCGCTGCGAATCGAATGCTGCAGCAGCGCGCCTGCCCAGTAGAACGGCACCTGCTCGGTGCCGAAGGCGAAGCTGTGGTTCAGGTAGGCGGCCTCGAGGTCGGCGCCGCTCACGCGCTGCACGAGTTCCACGAGGTTCGACGGCACGCCGATCGACACCTCGCCGGCGCGCAGCATCACCACGTGCGTCACGGCGGTGGTCAGCGGCAGCACCAGCTTGAAGGTGGTGCCCTGGCCCGGCGTGCTGTGCGTTTCGATGCGGCCGCCGAGCGCGGCGATCTGCGCGCGCACCACGTCCATGCCGATGCCGCGGCCGGCCAGTTCGGACACCTGCCCTGCCGTGGAGAAGCCTGGCTTGAAGATCAGCTCGGTGGCTTCCTCGGGCGACAGGTCCTGGTCGGGGCCGAGCAGGCCGAGGGCGCGGGCGCGTTCGGCGATGCGCTTCTGGTCGAGGCCGGCACCGTCGTCACGGAAGCTCACCGACACGTCGTTGCCTTCGTGGTGCAGGTCGATGACGATGAGGCCGCTGGCGTCCTTGCCGGCCTTCTCGCGCGCCGCCACATCCTCGATGCCGTGCGCCACGCAGTTGCGCAGCAGGTGTTCGAAGGCGGGCGTCATGCGGTCGAGCACGCCGCGGTCCATTTCGATGGAGCCGCCGACGATGTCCAGGCGCACCTGCTTGCCGGTGTCCTTCGAGGCCTGGCGCACCACGCGGTACAGGCGGTCGGAGATGCCTTCGAACTCCACCATGCGCGTGCGCAGCAGGCCGCGCTGCAGTTCGCGGGTCTGGCGCGCCTGCACGCTCAGGTCGTCTTCCGTGGCCTGCACGGTCTTCTGCAAGGTGCGCTGCACGGTGGCCACGTCGTTCACCGACTCGGCCATCATGCGCGTAAGTTCCTGCACGCGGGTGAAGCGGTCGAACTCGAGCGGGTCGAAGCTCTGCTGCGAATCCTTGGCTTGCGCCAGGCGCGACTGCATCTGGCTTTCAGCCTGCACCTCGATGTCGCGCAGCTGCTGGCGCAGGCGGTCGAGGTTGCCCGTGAGGTCGGCGAGCGAGCCGCGCAGCTGGCCCAGTTCGGCCTCGAGACGCGAGCGCGTGATGATGACCTCGCCGGTCTGCGCGACCAGGCGGTCGAGCAGCTGGGTGCGGATGCGCACCGCCTGGCCCGACGCTGCACGCAGCGGCGCGAGCAGGGCCGGCGCGGGGCGCGGCAGCAGGGACGACGGGGCTTCCACGGCGGATTCGGCAGAAGCCGCTTCGGCCTGGTCGTCGTTCGCCGACTCGCGCACCTCGGGCGCCGCCTGCACGCGCTGGATGGCGGGTGCGGTCGGGCTGGCGGTGGCGATCAGCTGGGCCACTTCGACCTGGGCGGCGTCGTCGGCCGCGCGCAGGGCGTCGAAGGTGTGTTGCAGCGTGTCCAGGCGCGTGAGCAGCTTCTCGATGTCGGCCCGCTCCGCCCCCTGGGAGCCCAGCAGTTCGATCTCGGACTCCATGCGGTGCGCGCGCTCGCCCAGGCGCATGGCGCCGGCCAGCCGTGCGCTGCCCTTGAGCGTGTGCAGCGTGCGCAGCACCGAGGCGCGCGGCGCGGCGTCGTCGGGGTGGTGCGACCACTGGCGCAGCGCCTCGCCCAGCTGGGGCATCAGTTCGGCAGCCTCTTCCTCGAAGATCGGGAACAGGTCGACGTCGACCGCGTCGGCCAGGTCGATGGCGTCTTCGTTGTCGTCCAGTACCACGTCGGCAAAGGCGTCGTTGGCGACGACCTGCTTGGGCAGCAGCGTCTCGAAGCGGGCCGCAGCGATTTCGGGCGGCATCGGCGCGGCGGCGATTTCGCGCAACGCCTGCAGCGTGGCTTCGGACGGATCGCGCAGGAAGCCGACGGCGAACTGGTGCAACAGGCGACGCAGCTCGTCGGCCGCGGCGACCAGCACGACGCCCTGCTCGCGCGTACCGCTGCCCTGCATCTGCAGGTGCTGCAGCGCCGATTCGAGCAGGCGGGCCATGCCCGACAGACTGTGGAAGCCGACGGTGGCCGAGCTGCCGGCCAGCGAATGCGCCAGCGCGATGGTCGAGTCGGGCAGGCGCTCGTGGGTTTCGAGCGCCCATTCGCCGACGTCGGTCGCCAGCTGGCGGGACCATTCGTCGGCTTCGTTGAGGTAGACGTTGTACAGCGCGATGCCGATGCGCAGCGGGCCGATCACCTTGACCTGGTCTTCGGCGCTCGGGGCGATGGAAGACTCGGGCTCGGGAACCGCCTCGGCCAGCACGGGCTCGGGCTCTGACACGGGCTCCGGTTCGGCCACGACGGCGGCTGGCAGCTCTTCGACGACAGCAGGGACCTCGGGGGCGGCTTCGACGGCCGCCGACACAGGTTCCGGCTCCGGCTGCAGTTCGACCGGCACTTCCAGCGCCGGCAGTTCTTCGGCCGCTTCGATGACCTCGACAGGTGCCACCGTCTCGGCGACAGGCTCAGCAGCAGCCAGCGGCAGCGGCTCGGGCGCCCATTCGAGATCGGGCAGGCCCGACGCGGTCGGCACCGTCGCTTCGATTTCCGGGGCGGGCTCGGGCTCGGCGTGCGACACGGCGGGCTCGGCCGGTGCATGCGTCTTCGGGGGCGCGAGGAAATCGAAATCGTCGCCGCTGGGCAGCGCTTCGAGCGGCGCGGGTGCGGTGCTCTGCTTGCCTTCGAAGTCAAGGAAGTCGGTGGAGGCGAAATCGTCGTCGGGCTCAGGTGTGACAGGCTTGGTCGGTGCGTGTGGCGCTTCTTGCGCCTGCTGCCAATCGGAGAAATCCAACGTGGCGTCAGGGGCTGCGACATCTTGCGGCGTCAGCGACAGGTCGGGGAGCTCAGGCAGCTCCGGCAGCAGGATCGGCGCCGGCTCCGCGGCGATGTGGCGCGCGGCCACCGCGAGCGCTTCGGCGTCGGCCACGCGCACCGGTGCGGGCACGGGCTCGCCGGCCAGCAGCGCGTTGGCCACACGGCTGAACGGTGCCGAGTGCCAGGTGCCCGCATCGCCGGCGGCGATGGCCTCGACCCACTGGCTGAAATCGCGCAGCATGCGCTCGGTGCTCGACAGCAGCTCGGGCGTGGCATCGCGCTGGTCGGCCAGCCAGGTGTTGAGCACCTGCTCGAGCGACCAGGCGGCGTCGCCGAAGTCGGTGAGGCCGACCATGCGCGAGCTGCCCTTGAGCGTGTGGAACGCACGGCGCAGGATGGTGAGTTCTTCGGTGTCGCCGGGACGGTTGCCGAGCGCGGCGATGGCGGCCAGGCCGTTGCCCACCACTTCGCGGGCTTCGTCCAGGAAGATGTTCTGCAGGTCGTCTTCTTCGAGCTCGGTGACCTCGGTGTCGGGCAGCGCCGACGGGCCCGTGATCTTGGTGGTCCAGCTCTCGGCCTTGCGGCTGAATTCCTCCAGCGGCGACGGCTTGGTCTTGCGGTTGGGCGTGGCCAGCGCGGCGAGCTTGGAGGCGATCTGTGCGTCGACTTCCTCGATGCTGAGCACGGGCTCGGCGGCCGGTGCGGCAGCGCCTTCGGCCGGGGCCGCGGCGTCGATGGCCTGGCGGCCCATCAGCGGCTTGAGTTCGCCCGCTTCGGCATCGAACACGAACAGGCGCTTGGCCAGTGCGGGCTGGTAGCCCAGCATGTCGATGAGGAAACCGAGCGCGCCCAGGTTGTTGCCGAGCGCGTCGAAGGTGGCCATTTCCTCGACGGGCGAGCGGTTGACCTGCAGCATCTGCTCGACGTCGTCGCGCATGCGCTGCACGGTGTGCGCGGCCTGTTCGAGCCCCAGCACCGAGAACACGCCGCGCATCTGCATGAGCTGGGTGGGCACGGTGCGCAGCAGCGGCTTTTCGGCCGGGCGGCGGAAATACTGGTCGAGCGACTTCTCGAGTTCGCTCAGGTGGCTGCGCAGCTCGTCGACCACGGTGCCCATGGTCTGGCGGTCGCTCACGCGGCGGTACAGGTCCTCCATCCACGGCTCGAGCGGCTCGGAGCGGCCGCCGTCGCGCACGCGTTCGATGCGGCCGGCCAGCTGCAGCGTGCGGGCCGTGAGCTGCGGATCGCTGGGATCGAGGTCTTCGAGCGCGGCTTCGAGGTACAGCACCGAGGTGGCGACTTCCATCGCCAGTTCGGTGTCGGGCGGCTGGCCGGAACGCACCGAGGCGTCCACGGCGTGCGTCAGCGCCTGCACCATCGGCTGGCTCGGCGGGTGCAGCTTCAGCAGCGATTCGCCGAGCTGCGCGAAGGTGTCGGCCACCTGCCGCGTGCGCGTGATGTCGCCGCCCGAGAGCGCCGACCACATTTCCTTGGCGGTCTCGATGCGCTTGCGCGCCTGCGAGAGCACCAGCGGGTCGAAGCGACCGAACTGCACCACGGTGTAGTCGACGCGCGGCTCCTGCGTCACGCCCCAGGCGCTGCGCACGGTGCGCAGCGTGGCGGCGTCGTCCTGCGCGCCGGGCACGGCCTGGGCGCAGAAGAAGAGCAGGTCCTGGCCGAGGCGGTCGGACACGACGCTGTCGCCGCGCGCCAGCGTGGCGTACTGCAGCAGCACGCGCGAGGCGGCGCGCTTGACGTAGGTGTCGGCGGGAATCAGGCCCAGCGCAAGGGCTTCGAAAAAGCCCGCGGCCAGCGTCCAGAAGCTCGCGACGCGCGGCAGCAGCGCACCGCGCCCGAGCCCCAGGCACAGCGCATGCAGCCGTCGCGCGGCCTGCGCGTCGCCGCTCTTGACCAGCTGCAGCACCTCGCGGTCGAGCCGCGAACGCACGGCCGGGTCGTAGGCCAGGGCCGCCTGCGTGAGCGCGGGCTTGACCTCGACCCACCGCCAGGCGGTGCTCCACAGGTCCGCCGGGTGGACGCGCTCATTGCCGCCCAGCTCCAGCACGTCGCGGTACTGCGGGAACAGCGCCACCGACGACACGGCCTTGCCGGCCAGCAGTGCGCTGAGGAAATCGGTGACGGCGAAGCCGGCACGCTCGATCTTGTGCACGGCACTCTCGGTGCAGCGCTGCGGTTCGGCGATGAAGCCCTGCACCGCGAATTCGATGGTGCCGAGCACGAGGGCGGGCGAGCTGTGGCCGACCATCTGCAGCGCGCCGACGGCCTGGTGCAGTTGCTGGCGGGCCATCTGCAGCGGACCGCTCTCGGGCTCCGTGGCACTGCCCACGTCGCGCACGAAACGCCGCAGCGACTTGCCGACACCGTCGAGGGACTTCTGGATTTCTCCCAGCACCCAGGCCAGCGGCCCGAGGTCTTCGGTGGCCGGCATGTTGCCGGCGAGGGGGGCCGTGGCAGGGGTTTGAATCGACACGTGGTTGCTCGCCGTTCTTATCTATCTGTTGTCACGCGATCTTGAAACGGGCCACGGAGCGACGCAGTTCTTCGGCCATCTGCGAGAGCTCGCGCACCTGCTGGGCCGTGGTCCGCGTGCCTTCTCCGGTCTGCTCCGTCACCGCAAAAATGTGCTGGATGTTGGCGGCCACCACGTTGGCCGAATCGGCCTCGCGGGAGGCGGACTGCGAAATCTGCTCGATGAGGTCAGCGAGTCGGCGCGACACGCGGTCGATCTCGGACAGCGCGGTACCCGCGTTGTCGGACAGCTTCGCTCCTTCGACCACACCCTGCGTGGAACGCTCCATGGCGCCCACCGCGTCCTGCGTGTCGGTCTGAATCGCCTTCACCAGCGCCGAGATCTGGCGCGTGGCGTCTGCGGAGCGTTCGGCCAGTCGCTGAACTTCTTCCGCCACCACCGAGAAGCCTCGGCCGGCTTCACCGGCGGATGCCGCTTGAATGGCGGCGTTCAGGGCCAGCACGTTGGTCTGTTCGGTAATGTCCGAGATCAGTTCGGTGATTTCGCCAATCTCTTGCGACGATTCGCCCAGGCGCTTGATCCGCTTGGAGGTTTCCTGGATCTGGTCGCGGATGGAGTTCATACCGCCGATGGCGTTCTGCACGGCCTGCAGGCCCGACGATGCGGCTTGCAGCGACTGGCGCGCCACCGTGGCGGACTCTTGCGCTTGCGAGGACACGCCGTTGATTCGCTCGGCCATGGTCAGCACCGACTGGCCGGTTTCGCGAATTTCGCGCAGCTGTTCGGTCGAGGCGGCGAGCAGTTCGGTCGAGGTGTTTTCCACCTGCGACGTCGTCTGCGCCACGCGGGTTGCCGTGTTCTGCACGTTGCCCACCAGCAAACGCAGTTCTTCCACCGTGTAGTTCACCGAGTCGGCGATGGCGCCGGTGATGTCCTCGGTCACGGTCGCTTCCTGCGTCAGGTCGCCTTCGGCCACCGTTTGCAGTTCGTTCATCAGGCGAAGAATGGCGGCCTGGTTGGCGTTGTTCACGCGGCCGGCTTCTTCAGAAGCCTGCTCGGCAGCCAGACGCTCGCGTTCGGCGACGGCGGCACGTTCGCGGCCTTCGCGCACCTGCACGAAACCGATGGCGCCGGCCAGAGCCAGGGCGGCCAGCGACAGCACGAACAGCAGCACGATGGTGCCGGCGCCCAGGCCGGTGCGTGCGGACAGCTTCTCTTGCAGTTCGCCCAGCGACTTACGCAGCGGCTCGCTGTCGGTCAGGATGGACGCCTGTGCTTCGCGCGCGGCCACCAGGCCTTGCAGGTTGCCCAGAATGGCCGAGGCCTGTGTGCGCATCTGCTCGTAGGTCTTCAGGATGGCTTCGAGCTGCTGGCGCGTCTGCGGGTCTTTCGAGCCGGGGAAGCGCTGCTGCGCGTTGCCGTCGAGCAGGCCGCGGGTGGTTTCCTGGAAGGTGTTCAGGTCCTTGCCCAGCAGGAACACGGCGTCGGGGTTCACGCCTTCGACCGTGAAGAACTCGTTGGTCGACTTGCCGATGCGCTGCGTCAGCATCACGAGCTGGCCGGCGGCCGAGATCTCGGGCAGCGTGGCGTTCTGCTGCATCTTCAGCGACGCGACGGTTTCCGTCATTTCGAGCAGCGTGGACGACTGCTGGTTGATGTCGCGCAAGGCGGCACCCACCTGCGTCAGGATCTGGCGCTGGGCCAGCACGGCCTTGGCGCTGGTGTCGGCGCGGGCGACCAGCGGGTTGATCTTGTTCATCTCCTCGTCGTACTGGTTGCCGACGGCTTCCAGGCGCAAGGCGTCGTCGCCGTTGGTCAGGCCCTGCACGCGGCGCGAGAGGTCGTCGGCGCTGTCCTTCACTTCGACGAACGCCGAGGCGCTGCCGACGAGGGCCTGCGAGATCGACTTGGCCAGGCGCTGCGACTGCATCAGCGATTGGCCGGTGGCCGCCACCTGCTGCGCCAGGCGTTCCGCGCGAAGGATGGCGGAGCCGGCCACCAGCAACAGTGCCAGCACCACGATGGCCAGCATGATGGCCAGCACGCGCTGCTGCTTGGCGGGGTTGGCGCCCATGCCGCCGCCCACGGCGGGGGCCAGCGGCACCGCTTCGAGCGTGGCCGCGTTGGCAGCCTCGACGGACGCCGGATCGCCCAGCGCGTCGATGCCGCCGAAGCCGGTGTCGGCTGCGGCGGCGGATGCGCCCTCGCCCTTCTTGGCGAGGCGGATCGTTTTTTCGTCCGGAACCTGAACCGTGTCGACATCGTCGAGCGATATCGAACCGGAGCCGTCGACGCGGGCCTTGTCGTTCCCGTTGGTCGCGGGGAGTAATTTCTTGAACTTGTCGGCGATCGAGCTCACGGTCGGTCCTTCAGGTGGTTGCCAGTGCCATGTGCCGAAGCACTACGCACCAATACTCAAAAACTGGGGTTG
This sequence comes from Variovorax sp. FW305-3-2-15-B-LB1, assembly GCF_058787635.1. Classification (NCBI taxonomy): domain Bacteria; kingdom Pseudomonadati; phylum Pseudomonadota; class Betaproteobacteria; order Burkholderiales; family Comamonadaceae; genus Variovorax; species Variovorax sp. FW305-3-2-15-B-LB1. The sequence continues at coordinate 59,024 of NZ_JBYSZY010000021.1, forward strand.
CTGCGAAAGCGCCTGCAGGTTGACTTCCTGCCAGCGCTCCCCTGCTGCGTCGGTGTACAGATGCCCGTGCCAGGCCGGGGCCTCTGCGCCCGGGGCGTCGGCGGCCGTGAAGGCCTCCGCACCCCGCAACCCCGCCAGTCGATCGACCAGCAAAGCGCAGTTGACTTCGAGCAGCTCGTTGAATGCCACGAGCCGCGATTGGATGCGTGCCGCCTCGGTGGCGGCGGGGGCGCCCGGCGCACCGGACGCAAACGCCGACAGCTGCACGACGCCGTACAGGCCGCCGCGCAGGTTGGCGACGCCGAGGAACCAGGGCTCCGTGTAGGGCACGGGCTGGGGCGGCGTCCAGGGAAAGATTTCGCCGGCGTGCGCCAGCGGAAAGAGGTACTTGCCCTCACCCGCCTCGACCGCCAGCCAGCTCGCGGCCACGCCCGTGGTGCGCGCGGCCTGGAGGCGGCTCGCAAGCCGGGACTGGAAGGCGCGCAGCGCGTCGCGATTCGCCATGGAGTGCGCAGGTTCCCGCTCAGGCGAGCGCGCTGATCTTGGACATCAGATCGGCCGCGTTGACCGGCTTCACGATGTAGTCGCGTGCGCCCTGGCGCATGCCCCAGACACGATCGGTTTCCTGGTTCTTGCTGGTGCACAGGATGATCGGAATGGCGGCGTACTTCGGGTCGCGAGCGATGGCGCGCGTGAGCTGGAAGCCGTTCTGGCCGGGCATGACCACGTCCATGAGGATCAGGTCGGGGTGGTCTTCCTCGAGGCGGCGCATCGCGTCGTCGGCGTTTTCGGCCGTCTTCACGGAGAAACCGTTCTTCTGGAGGAGGTCGGTCAGGAACACCAGTTCCGTCTTGGAGTCGTCAACGACGAGGATTTTTCGAATGGGCATTACTGCACTTCCTGTTGAACAATGCCAAACTGCTGCACGGCCTGCAGCAGCTGGTCTTTGGTGAATGGCTTGGTGAGATAGTCCTGGGACCCGACCATGCGGCCGCGGGCCTTGTCGAATACGCCATCTTTCGAAGACAGCATGACGACCGGGACATTGGAGAAATGCGCGTTGCGCTTGATGATGGCGCAGGTCTGATAGCCGTCGAGGCGAGGCATCAGGATGTCGCAGAAAATCAGGTGAGGCTTGTGGTCGTTAACCTTGGAGAGCGCGTCGAAGCCGTCTTCCGCGAGAAGAACCTCGTGCCCACCCTGCTTCAGAAAAATCTCGGCACTGCGCCGGATGGTGTTGCTGTCATCGATGACCAGCACCTTGTAACCAGATCCATTCGGGCCCATTGCAAACGCTCCTGCTCATGAGACTTGGATGCCCGCCGCGCCGAACATCGACGCAGATCGCGTAGCCCTATGCCATGCTTGTCAGATCTCAACCATTTCGAAGTCTTCCTTGCGCGCACCGCACTCAGGACAGGTCCAGTTCATCGGCACATCGGCCCAGGCCGTGCCTGCCGCGATGCCGTCTTCCGGTACACCAACCGCTTCGTCATAGATCCACCCACAAATCAGGCACATCCAAGTTTTCGTGTTCATCGGAGCTTAAAGTCCTTGTTCATTAAATGCAACGAGTGTATCTATGCGTATCTCACTGGCAGACCGTAAACGTCGCGCCTATGCCACCATCCAGGGGATTTCGCTAGGCGTATGACCATCTACTTACATCCAGACGAGAACGCCCGCAAACCGGGCAATCTTAACGACCCCTCGCAGGACGACGAGGCGCTGAGCGAACGCGACCTGAATCCCCCCTGCGTGCTGGTGTTCAATGCCAGCGATCCGAGCGGCGCGGGCGGCCTGGGCGCCGACGCCCTGGCCATGGGATCGGTGGGCGCTCACATCCTGCCGGTGGTGACGGGCGCCTACGCCCGCGACACGGCCGAGATCTTCGACCACTTCGCCTTCGAGGAAGAGGCCGTGGCCGAGCAGGCGCGCGCCATCCTGGAAGACGTCGAGGTCCAGCTGATCAAGGTCGGCTTTGCCGGCACCCCCGAGGCGCTGAGCACCATCGCCGAGACCGCCGCCGACTATCCCGACGTGCCCGTGGTGGCTTACATGCCCAACCTGTCGTGGTGGGACGAGAACCTGATCGAGGCCTATCTCGACGCTTTTCGCGACCTCGTGCTGCCCCAGACCACGGTGTTGGTTGGAAACCACAGCACCCTGTGGCGCTGGCTGCTGCCCGACTGGAGCGGCGAGCGCCCGCCCGGCGCGCGCGACATCGCCAAGGCCGCCGGCGAGTTCGGCGTGCCCTACACCCTGGTCACCGGCATGGTCTTGCCCGACCAGTTCATCGACAACGTGCTGGCCTCGCCGCAGTCGGTGCTGGCCAGCGAGAAGTACGAACGGCTCGAAGCCGTCTTCGCCGGCGCCGGCGACACGCTCTCGGCCGCGCTCGCCGCCCTGCTCGCCAGCGGCACCGACCTCGTGGCCGCCACGACCGAAGCGCTCGCTTACATGGACCGCTGCCTCGACGCGGGCTTCCGCCCCGGCATGGGCCACGTGCTGCCCGACCGCCTGTTCTGGGCCGAGCCCGAGGACGACGAAGACGATGACGACGCGCCCGACACCCCTCCCGATTTCGCTTTACCCCCCCACGACACGCGACACTGATGACTGACCAGAACGACCTTCTTTTCGAGCGCGCCCGCGCCGTGATCCCCGGCGGCGTGAACTCGCCCGTGCGCGCCTTCAAGGCCGTCGGCGGCACGCCCCGTTTCATCCAGCGCGCACAAGGCGCCTATTTCTGGGACGCCAACGACAAGCGTTACATCGACTACATCGGCTCCTGGGGCCCGATGATCCTGGGCCACGGCCATCCCGCCGTGGTCGAGGCGGTGCAGAAAGCCGTGCTCGAAGGCTTCTCGTACGGCGCGCCGACCGAGCGCGAGATCGAGCTGGCCGAAGCCATCCTGGCCTTGGTGCCGTCGATGGAGATGGTGCGCCTCGTGAGCTCGGGCACCGAAGCCGCCATGAGCGCGCTGCGCCTGGCGCGCGGCGCCACCGGCCGTAAGACCATCGTCAAGTTCGAAGGCTGCTACCACGGCCATGCCGACGCGCTGCTGGTGAAGGCCGGCTCCGGCCTGGCCACCTTCGGCAACCCGACCTCGGCCGGCGTGCCGCCCGAGGTGGTGCAGCACACGCTGGTGCTCGAGTACAACAACCTGCAGCAGCTCGAGGAAGCCTTCGCGCTGCACGGCAAGGACATCGCCTGCCTGATGATCGAGGCGATCGCCGGCAACATGAACTTCGTGCGCGCCACGCCGGCCTTTGCCAAGCGCTGCCGCGAGCTGTGCACGCAGCACGGCGCGCTGCTGATCTTCGACGAGGTGATGACGGGCTTCCGCGTCGGCCTGCACGGCGCGCAAGGCGTGCTGGGCATCACGCCCGACCTCACGGTGCTCGGCAAGGTCATCGGCGGCGGCATGCCGCTGGCGGCCTTCGGCGGCCCGCGCGCCATCATGGAACAGCTCGCGCCGCTGGGCCCGGTCTACCAAGCCGGCACGCTGTCGGGCAACCCGGTGGCCACCGCCTGCGGCCTGGCCACGCTGAAGGAAATCTCGAAGCCCGGCTTCTATGAAGCGCTGGCCAAGAAGACGCGCACGCTGGTCGACGGCCTCAAGGCCGCCGCGGCCGCCGAAGGCCAGCCCTTCAACGCCGACAGCGAAGGCGGCATGTTCGGCTTCTTCCTGATGAACGAACTGCCGCAGAACTACGCGACGGTGATGACCACCGACAACGCCCAGTTCAATGCGCTGTTCCACGGCCTGCTCGATCGCGGCGTGTACATCGCGCCGGCACTCTACGAAGCAGGCTTCGTGAGCGCCGCGCACAGCGAGGACGACATCGCGGCCACCATCGCCGCGGCGCGCGACATCTTCAGTAAGCGCTGACGCGCACCCTCCCCGCTCAGGCGGGGTCGACCGCCGCCACCGGCCCGGCCTCGGCTTCGAGCACCTCGGCCGCGGCCAGGCAGAGGTCTTCACGGAAGCGGTCGCTCACGAGCTGCACGCCCGTGGGCAGCCCGTGACGCAGCCCCATCGGCACCGACAGCCCCGGCAAGCCCAGGATCGCGGTGGACAGCAGCGGGCTCTGCGCATCCAGAATCTCCCGCATCGCGGCGCTGCCGCGCTGGTCGGCGTCGACCGGGAACGGATGGCGCCACGACACGGGCATCAGCAGCAGCGGATGTCGTTGAAGGAACAGCGCCCATTCACGCATCAGGCCCGTGCGCGCAGCCAGGGCGCGCATATAGCTTGCTGTGTCGAACTGCGGCGCGTGCGCATCCATGGCGCGGTAGGCCTGGCGGATGGTGTCGTCGCCGTCGCGCATCAGCGCCTCTTCCACCAGCAGCCGGCTGTCGGCCATCGTCAGCGACAGCCAGAGGTCGGCCGTCTCGCGCAGGCGCGGCGGCTGCGCGGGCTCGACGCGGTAGCCGGCGCGCTCCAGGCGGCGCGCGGCGCGCTGCAAGGCATCGGCCACCTCGGGGTCGCAGGCGTAGCCGGGCAGCTCGGTGCACAGCGCCACGCTGACGGGGCTGCCCGACATGGCCGATTCCAGCGGCGCGGGCGCCCACCACGGGTCGCGCACATCGCGCTGCGCCATCGCGGCAAAGGCCAGCCGCAGGTCGCGCACGCTGCGCGCCAGCGGCCCCTGTACCGACGTGAGCTGGACCACCATCGGCCGCTCGCCCGCCCCTGACGGGTTGAAGGCCGGCACGCGCCCGAAGCTCGGGCGCAGACCGTACACGCCGCAGGCATAGGCCGGGTAGCGGATCGATCCGCCCTGGTCGTTGCCGTGCGCGATGGCGCCGATGCCGACCGCGACCGCCGCCGCCGCGCCGCCACTTGAACCGCCCGGCGTGACGTCGGCGTTGTACGGATTCAGCGTGCGCCCGTGGGCCGCGTTGTCGGTGAACCAGCGCATCGAGAACGCGGGCGTGTTGGTGCGGCCGACCACGATCGCGCCGGCGCGCTGCAGGTTCGCGACCACCGGGCTGTCGTCCTTCGCCACGACGCTGCGGTAAGCCTCCACGCCGTTGGTGGTGGCATGCCCTCGCTGGTCGACGTTGACCTTGATGGTGACCGGCACGCCGTGCAGCGGCCCGGTCGCCTCGCCCTTCGCGAGCACGGCATCGGCCTGCGCCGCCGCGCCGAGGGCCTCGTCGGCGCAGCCGTCGACCACCGCGTTCACCCGCGGGTTGACGGCCTCCAGCCGCGCCAGGCTGCTGCGCACCGCCTCGACGCACGAGACCTCGCGCGCCTTGATGCGCCGCGCCAGGTCGGCGGCTTCCAGTTGCCAGAGTTGCATGCGTTGTCTCCTTGGGAAAAATGAAATCGATCGATCGGACCTGCGTCAGTCGCCCTTGACGCCCGCGCGCCGCACGGCGTCGGCCCAGCGCGGCTTCTCGCGCTTCATCAGCGCGCTGAGTTCCTCGGGGCTCGAAGGCAGCGCCTCGATCGACAGCGCAGCGTTGGCGCGCACCACGGCCGGGTCGGCCAGCGCGGTACGCAGCGCGGTGTTGAGCCGGTCGACCGTCTTGCGCGGCGTGCCCGCCGGCGCCATCAGCGCACCCCAGGCCACCACCTCGAAACCGGGCACGCCGCTCTCGGCCACCGTCGCCACCTCGGGCAGCACGCCGGCGCGCTTCGCGCTGGTGACGGCGATCGCCTTGACCCGGCCCTGCTGGATGAACGGCAGCACCGCTGAGATGTTCTCGATGGTCACGTCGAGCTGGCCGTTGACCATGTCGCCGACCGCCTGCGTGCCGGTCTTGTACGGCACCTGCACCATCGTCAGCCCGGTCTCGGCCTTGAGCAGCTCGCCGGTCAGGTGGCCCGCGCTGCCGATGCCGGGCGAGCCGGCCGAGAGCTTGCCGGGGTGCTCGCGCCCGTAGGCGATGAGCTCCTGCAGGTTGCGCACCGGCAGGTCCTTGCGCACGATCAGCACGTAGGCGTTGCTCGAGATCAGGCCGACCGGCACCAGGTCTTTCTCGGGCGCGTAGGGCAGCTTCGAGAAGAAGGCCGGGTTGATGCTCAGCGTGACGAGGTTGCCGTAGCCGACCGTGTAGCCGTCCGGCGCGGAGGTGGCCAGCGCCTGCGTGCCGACGATGCCGCCGGCGCTGGGGCGGTTGTCCACCGCCAGGGCCTGGCCCAGCTCGCGCCCCATGGCGTCGGCCACCGGCCGCACCGCGACGTCCACGCCCGACCCGGCGGCGTAGGGCACGATGAATTTCAACGGGCGCTCGGGAAACTGGGCCGAGGCGCCCATCGAAGCGCTCAGAGCAACGGCGGCCAGCCCGGCCAGGACGGTGCGGCGGGTCCACGCGAATGACAGTGCAGGCACGAAGCGATCTCCTGTGAGAGTCCCGCCGCTCACCATGAGACGACCGGTGCGCAAAGTCTAGAAATCGGCCGCGCGCCGGAAAAGACAATCGCTTGTCGCGATGACAACCTGCGTTTGTCTGGGGATCACCCGGTGGCGCCGAGCGGCAGAATGCGCCGCATGAAGGACCACCAGCTCAAGGCCTGGCTGCGGCTGGCCGACACCGGCAGCATCCGCGCCGCCGCGCGCAGCCTGCACCTGAGCCAGGCGGCAGTGACCAAGGCGATCCGCGAACTCGAGGCCGAGGTCGACGCCCAACTGGTGCTGCGCAGCTCGCGCGGCATCGAGTTCACCGAGTGCGGCCGCCAGCTCACCGTGCGCGCGCGGCTGGCGCACCAGCAGCTCGAACTCGCGCGCCAGGACATCCGCATCCTGCAGGGCAGCCAGCACGGGCGCGTGGCCGTCGCCGTGACGCCGATGGTGTTCCTGGGCGTGCTGCCCGAGGTGGTGCGCGCCTTTCGCAAGGCGATGCCGCATGCGCAGCTCAAGCTCTTCGACGGCCTGATTCCCCAGGTGCTGCCGCTGCTGCGCGAAGGCACGATCGACTTCGCGGTGGCGGGCCCGGTGGCCGCGGCGCTCGATGCCGACTTCGCGTTCGAGCGGCTCGACATGATCGAGATGGCGGTGCTCTGCCGGCGCGGCCATCCGCTGAACCGCGCCACCCGCTGGGAAGAGGTCGCGGGCGCCGAATGGCTGATGCACCTGGCGCCGGGCAGCCAGCACACCTTTTTGCTCGAGCAGTACGCCGCGCAGGGCCTGCCGCTGCCGGAGCACCGCATCGAGGTGGCGTCGTTCGGCGTGAGCTGGGGCCTGCTCACGCGCAGCGACGCGCTGATGGTCGGGCCGGCCGGCATGCTCACGATGCCGCCGTATGCCGATCTGGTGGAGCGCGTGCCGCTCGCGATGCCGGTGCCGCCGCTGGAGCTGGGCATCGTCTCGCCGCGCGGCAAGCCGCTGTCGCTGGCGGCGCTGCGGCTGGCCGAGCTGTTCCGCAAGTACCTGGCGCGGCCCGCCTGAGCGATGTCATCGTTTTCGCGATCGCCGCGTGTATATTGCGCCGGCGTTCGCGGGGCCGCTCCCACGCACGCAGACCCAAGGGAAGCCGTCATCGCAGCCACCATCGAAGCCGCGAGACAGACCAATTTCAGGATGCCCCGCCCATGACCCCCTTGCGCATGCTGCCGCTGCTGAGTGCCCTTCTTTTGCCGGGCCTCGCGCTGGCGCAGTCCTTCGAGCCGAAGAACATCTGGGTCAACCCCGGTTTCTACTCGGCCCACTTCGACAGCGGCAAGGGCCTGGAAAACGCCAACCCGGGCCTGGGCTTCGAGTACCCGCTGAACGACACCTACCGCGTCACGGCCGGCACCTTCCACAACAGCAACCGGCGCCAGTCGCACTACGTCGGCCTGTACATCCTGCCCTTCGAGTTCTACGGCGTGAAATTCGGCGCGGTGGTGGGCGGCTTCGACGGCTACCCCGACTACCGCAACGGCAACTGGTTTCCCGCCATCATTCCGACGGCCGCCATCGAGGGCAAGAACTGGGGCCTGAACATCGCCTACGTGCCGACGATCAGGAACCGCCTCTACGGCGCGATCAGCTTCCAGCTCAAGTACCGCTTCGGCACGCACGAGTAGCGGCCACAAAAAAGGCCAGGGCCGCGTGAGCGACCCTGGCCTTGTTCGGGCAGGCCCCGCGGGGCCGCAGGCTCAGTGCCGGAAGTGGCGCACGCCCGAGAACACCATCACCACGCCGCGCTCGTCGGCCGCGTCGATCACTTCCTGGTCGCGCATCGAGCCGCCCGGCTGGATGACGCAACCCGCGCCCGCGTCCACCACCACGTCGAGGCCGTCGCGGAACGGGAAGAAGGCGTCGCTCGCCACCGCCGTGTCCTTGAGCGACAGGCCCGCATGCTCGGCCTTGATGCTGGCGATGCGCGCGGAGTCGAGGCGGCTCATCTGGCCGGCGCCCACGCCCATGGTCATGCCGTCGGCGCAGAACACGATCGCGTTGCTCTTGACGTACTTCGCGACCTTCCAGGCGAACAGCAGGTCTTGCAGCTGCTGCGGCGTGGGCTGCTTCTTGCTGACCACCTTGAGGTCGGCCAGGGCCAGCTCGTGGTTGTCGGCGGTCTGGATCAGGAGGCCCGAGCCGACGCGCTTGACGTCCATCGCGTTACGGCCGTTGTCCCAATCCGTGCTGCCGCCCTTCGGCAGCGCGATCTCGAGCACGCGCACGTTGAGCTTGGCCTTGGTGGCCTGGAACACTTCCAGCGCCTCGGGCGTGTAGCCCGGTGCCATCAGCACTTCGACGAACTGCTTGTTGACGGCCTGCGCGGTGGCCAGGTCGACCGGGCGGTTGAAGGCGATGATGCCGCCGAAGGCCGAGGTCGGGTCGGTCTTGAAGGCCTTGCTGTAGGCCTCGAGCGCGTCGGCGCCCACGGCCACGCCGCAGGGGTTGGCGTGCTTCACGATCACGCAGGCGGGCACGTCGAAGCTCTTCACGCATTCCCACGCCGCATCGGCGTCGGCGATGTTGTTGTAGCTGAGTTCCTTGCCCTGCAATTGCTTGGCCGACACGAGCGAACCGGGCGCCGGGTACAGATCGCGGTAGAAGGCAGCCTGCTGGTGCGGGTTCTCGCCGTAGCGCAGGTCCTGCACCTTCACGAAGCGGCCGTTGCTCTGCGCCGGGAACAGCGAGCGCGTGGGCGCGGGCTGGCCGATGCTGGCGTCGAAGTCGATGGCCGAGAGGTAGTCGCTGATCGCGCCGTCGTAGTCGGCGATGCGGTTGAACGCGGCCACCGAGAACGCGAACTTGGTCTTGTCGCTGAGCTTGCCGTCGGCCTGGAGTTCGGCCAGCGCCACGGCGTACTGCGAGGCGTCGGTGAGCACGCCCACGTCCTTCCAGTTCTTGGCGGCGCTGCGCACCATGGCCGGGCCGCCGATGTCGATGTTCTCGATGGCGTCTTCCAGCGTGCAGCCGGGCTTGGCCACGGTGGCTTCGAACGGGTACAGGTTGACCACCAGCAGGTCGATGGTGTCGATGCCGTGTTCCTTGATGGCGGCGACGTGCGCGGGCAGGTCGCGGCGCGCCAGCAGGCCGCCGTGGATCTTCGGGTGCAGCGTCTTCACGCGGCCGTCGAGCATTTCGGGAAAGCCGGTGTGGTCGGCGACCTCGGTCACCGGCAGGCCGGCGTCGGCCAGCAGCTTGGCGGTGCCGCCGGTGGACAGCAGCTTGACGCCCAGGCCATGCAGGGCCTGCGCGAATTCAAGGATGCCGGTCTTGTCGGAAACGGAAAGGAGTGCGGTCTGAGCCATGGGATATGCCGTGGAGTTATTTCAAAAGTTTGTGCTCGACCAATTTCTTGCGGAGCGTGTTGCGGTTCAGGCCCAGCCATTGGGCGGCCCGGGACTGGTTGCCTTCGGCGCGCGTCATGACGACGTCGAGCAGGGGTTTCTCGACCACGCGCACGAGCATCTCGTACATGCCGTCGGGTTCGGTGCCCCGCAGATCGCGAAAGTAGCTGTCCAGACTGCTGCGAACGCAGTCCTCGATGTGTTTCTTGCTCATTGCTTCTTCTCTTTTTGTCTTCGCTCAATCGACGGCGCAGGCCGTCTCCTCTTCTCCCGACGGCTCCTCGTCTGCCGTCGGGGCGGGCATGCGGTCCATGCGGTCCGCGAGCCCCTGGAAATAGTCGTCGACCGCGCGCAGCTGGCCGGCGCAGTCTTCGATGGCGTTCATCCGTGCGCGGAACGCCTCGCCGTCGGGCAGCGCGCGCACATACCAGCCGATGTGCTTGCGCGCCGTGCGCACGCCGCTGAACTCGCCGTACAGCGCGTAGTGCTCCACCAGGTGATCGAGCAGCAGCCGGCGCACCTCGGCCACCAGCGGCGGCGCCAGGTGGGTGCCGGTGTCCAGGAAATGCGCGATCTCCCGGAAGATCCACGGCCGGCCCTGCGCGGCGCGGCCGATCATCACGGCGTCGGCGCCCGTGGCCGCGAGCACGTCGCGCGCCTTCTCGGGCGAGCGGATGTCGCCGTTGGCCACCACCGGCACGCGCACCGCGGCCTTCACGGCGGCGATGGTGTCGTACTCGGCGTGGCCCTTGTAGCCCTGCTCGCGCGTGCGCCCGTGCACGGTGAGCATCTGCACGCCGGCCGATTCGAAGTCGCGCGCGAGCTTCACCGCGTTGCGGTGGTCTTCGCTCCAGCCGGTGCGCATCTTGAGCGTGACCGGCACGTTGAATGGTTGCGCCGCATCGACCACGGCCTGCACGATTTCCAGCGCCAGCGGCTCGTCGCGCATGAGCGCCGAGCCGGCCCACTTGTTGCAGACCTTCTTGGCCGGGCAGCCCATGTTGATGTCGATGATCTGCGCGCCGCGCTCGATGTTGTAGACCGCGGCCTCGGCCATCATGGCCGCGTCGGTGCCGGCAATCTGCACCGCAATGGGGCCCGGCTCGCCGTCGTGGTTGGCGCGCCGCGAGGTCTTCAGCGTGTTCCAGAGTTCCTTGCGCGAGGTGACCATCTCGCTGACCGCATAGCCCGCGCCGAGTTCGCGGCACAGCATGCGGAAGGGCCGGTCCGTCACGCCGGCCATGGGCGCGACGAACAGCCGGTTTTCCAGCGTGTGGGTGCCGATCTGCAAGGTCATGGGAAGGAGTGCTGTGCGGGTCGGCTGCTGAAAAATGAGGCACGATTGTAGCCACGTGGCATTTCAGCGACTGAAACGATTTACGCCTTTTTGCGCTTGCGACACAGGCGTAAACACCAGTATTTCGCGGGGCCTTCTCCCACGCGCTTGCGACGTGAGCGCTGCCTATACTTCGCCGACCTTATGCAAGCCTGGCTCGACGCACTCCTGGCGCTCCTCGCGCTCCCCCAGTACGGACTTTCGACGCTGTTCATCGCGGCCTTCGTGTCGGCCACGCTGCTGCCGGTGGGCTCCGAACCGATTTTGTTCGGCCTGCTGAAACTCAACCCCGAGATGTTCTGGCAGGCCATTGCCGTGGCCACCATCGGCAACACGCTGGGCGGCGCGGTCGACTGGTGGATGGGCTACGGCGCGCACAAGGTGGCCGACAAGTACTCGCACTCGAAACACCACCTGCGCGTGCTCGGCTGGCTCGAGCGGCTGGGCCCGAAGGCCTGCCTGCTGAGCTGGCTGCCGATCGTGGGCGATCCGCTGTGCGCGGTCGCCGGCTGGCTCAAGCTGCCGTTCTGGCCCTGCGTGGGCTACATGGCGATCGGCAAGTTCCTGCGCTACGTCACCATGACTTACGCGCTTCTATACGTCTTCCCGTCATGAAGCGCGCGGTCGAAAAAACTCAGCTCAGCAGTTCGTAGGGGCCACCGCGTTCCAGTGCGCGCTTGTAGGCCGGGCGCGCATGGATGCGCTCCAGATAGGCCATGAGCTTGGGCCGCCGCGCATCGAGCCCGCCGCGCGCCTGCGAGGCCTCGACCACGAAACTCATCTGGATGTCGGCGCCCGTGAATTCATTGCCCGCGAACCACTCGCTGCGGCCGAGTTCGGCCTCCATGAAATTCAGATGGCCCGTGATGTTCGGATGAATGAAGGCCGACTTCGCCTTCGCCGCGATGGCCTTGGCGATCGGCTTGGCGAAGAAGGGCATCTTGCTCGTCTCGATGCGGTCGAACACCAGCTTGAGCAACAGCGGCGACATCGCCGTGCCTTCGGCGAAGTGCAGCCAGTAGCGGTAGCGCAAGGCCTCGGGCGTGCCCGGCGCGGGCGCGAGCCGGCCCTGGCCGTAGCGCTCGATGAGCGACTCGATGATCGCGCCCGATTCCGCCAGCGTCGCGCCGTCGTCGGTCGTCACCACGGGCGACTTGCCCAGCGGATGCACGGCCTTCAGCGAAGCGGGCGCCAACATGGTCTTGGGGTCGCGCTGGTAATGGACGATCTCGTAGGGCAGCTCGAGCTCTTCGAGCAGCCAGAGCACACGTTGCGAGCGCGAGTTGTTCAGGTGGTGGACAGTGAGCATGGCGAATGAAGGCCTTCCGGCAGAGGATGCAGCGGGCGCGCAGTCTAACCACAACGCACGCGGCTTTCAGGCGCCCGCTGCGACAGCGTCACCGCCTACGGCAAACCGTGGACCTGCTTCCTACACTGGCCCGGATGGCTCCTCACTCCACGCGGCGCCGCCGCATCTCGCTGTTCATCACCGGACTCTGGCTCAGCCTTGCGGCCTGCCAGGCCTGGGCACTCACGCCCGAGGAGGTGTTCCGCAAGGTCGCGCCCGCGGTCTGGACCGTGAAGGGCGAGCGCGGCAACAACCAGACCGCCATCGGCAGCGCGGTGGCCGTGACCTCGGGCGCGCTGGCCACGGCCTGCCACGTGGTCGACGGCGCCGTCGCCGTCACCGTGGTGCAGGGCCCGACCACGCTGCGCATCGCCCGCATCGTGCGCGACCCCGATCCGTCGCGCGACCTGTGCGTGCTCACGAGCGAAACGCCGCTGCAGCTGCCCGCCGTGCAGATCGTCCCCGCCGCCGAGTTGCGCGTCGGCCAGCGCGTGTTCGCGGTCGGCAGCCCGCACGGCCTCGAACGCACGCTGAGCGAGGGCCTGATCTCGGCGCTGCGTCCGCGCGCGCCCGGGCAACTGCCGATCGTGCAAACGTCGGCGCCCGTATCTTCAGGCTCCAGCGGCGGCGGATTGTTCGACACCGAAGGCCGGCTGGTCGGCGTGACCGACAGCGTGGCGCCCGGCGGCGCGAACCTCGGCTTTGCCTATCCGGCGCAATGGGTGATGGAGCTGCCGCAGCGCGTGACCACGGAGCTGGCGACATGGCGCGACCTGCTGAAGAGCACCGGCGTGGTGTTCGGCCCCAACGGGGAACCCGCGCCGTCCGGCCATGCCGAGTTGTCGGACCTGCAGGCCCTGCCCTCCATCGGCGCCGACCCGACCCCGGTGCGCAATGCGTACCGTCAGTTCCTGCTGCAGGCCCGGCCCCGGATCTTCCTGATCACCGGCGATCAGAAGTTCGGCACTGCCACCAACTCGGCCGCGCTGACCGGGCATCTGAAAGGCTGCACTGAACGCAAGGTGACGTGCGCGGCCTATGCGGTGGACGACACCGTGGTGTGGGGCAAGCAGAAGACCGAGTGATCGAAGCGGCTCGCCGCAAGGCGGCCCGTTCGTGAAACACCGAGGAACCGGCTTTGCCGGGCCTCAGGTGCTGCCCCCGCAAGGGGCGAGCGAAATCAGGAACTGAACAGGAAGTTCATCACGTCGCCATCCTTCACGACGTATTCCTTGCCTTCCGACCGCATCTTCCCCGCGTCCTTCGCGCCCTGCTCGCCCTTGAAGGCGATGTAGTCGTCGAACGCGATGGTCTGGGCGCGGATGTAGCCCTTTTCGAAGTCGCCGTGGATCACGCCGGCGGCCTGCGGGCCGGTGTCGCCGATGTGGATGGTCCAGGCGCGCACTTCCTTCACGCCGGCGGTGAAGTAGGTCTGCAGGCCCAGCAGCTTGAAGGCGGCGCGGATCAGGCGGTTCAGGCCCGGCTCTTCCTGGCCGATCTCGGCGAGGAACATCTTCTTGTCTTCGTCGTCCATCTCGGCCAGGTCGGCTTCGATCTTGGCGCAGATGGCGACCACGGGCGCGCCCTGCTTGGCGGCGTACTCGCGCAGGCGGTCCAGGTAGGGGTTGTTCTCGAAGCCGTCTTCCGACACGTTGCCCACGAACATGGCGGGCTTGGCGGTGATGAGCGTGAAGCTCTTCACCAGCGGCATCTCTTCCTTCGTGAACTCGAGCGCGCGCACGGGCGTGTTCTCGTTCAGCGCGGCCTGGCAGCGTTCGAGCAGGCCGACGAGCTTCTGCGCGTCCTTGTCGCCCGAGCGGGCCACCTTGGTGTGGCGGTGCAGTGCCTTCTCGACCGTGGCCAGGTCGGCCAGGCAGAGTTCGGTCTGGATCACTTCGATGTCGGAGATCGGGTCGACCTTGCCGGCCACGTGGATCACGTTCTCGTCGTCGAAGCAGCGCACCACGTTCACGGTGGCGTCGGTCTCGCGGATGTGCGCCAGGAACTTGTTGCCCAGGCCTTCACCGGTGCTGGCACCGGCCACCAGGCCGGCGATGTCGACGAACTCGACGATGGCGGGCACCACGCGCTCGGGCTTGACGATCTCGCTCAGCTGGTCGAGCCGCGGATCGGGCACTTCCACCACGCCCACGTTGGGCTCGATGGTGCAGAACGGATAGTTTTCCGCTGCGATGCCGGCCTTGGTCAACGCATTGAAAAGGGTGGATTTACCGACGTTGGGCAGGCCGACGATGCCGCATTGCAAACTCATGGGAGGTCCTCTTGGGTAACCCCCGATTTTAGGCTGACCGGGTTCTCCCCCTGGCCAGGCGCCCTTCCCGCCACGCCGGCGCGTCCTTTTCCAAGGCGCTCGACTCCGCACGAAAGCCCTCTGGCAGAGGCTTCGAGGGCTGAAAGGCTCAGGGTTTGACCCGACTGGCAAACGTTTGCGCAAACGTTTCCCTCGATTAACATCGGAGCCCCCGGCACAGACCGGCGTTCCGCTCTGACCCCTCATTTCAGGAGACATCCACCATGAAGTTCACCCGCCGTACCCTGCAAAGCGCTGCCGCACTGACCTTGCTGGGCGCCATCGCCGGAACGCCCGCCTTCGCGCAGGACAAACCCAAGGTCGCGCTGGTCATGAAGTCGCTGGCCAACGAGTTCTTCCGCACCATGGAAGACGGCGCCAAGGCGCACCAGAAGGCCAACGCCGCGCAGTACACGCTGGTGGCCAACGGCATCAAGGACGAGACCGACACCGCCGCCCAGATCAAGATGGTCGAGCAGATGGTGGCGCAGAAGATCAACGCGCTGGTCATCGCGCCGGCCGATTCGAAGGCGCTGGTGCCGGTGATCAAGGCGGCCATCGACAAGGGCATCCTGGTCGTGAACATCGACAACCGGCTGGACGCCGACGCCCTGAAGGAAAAGGGTATCCAGGTGCCCTTCGTCGGCCCCGACAACCGCGCCGGCGCCAAGCTGGTGGGCGACGCGCTGGCCAAGGAGCTGAAGTCGGGCGACAAGGTCGGCATCATCGAAGGCGTGTCGACCACCTTCAATGCGCAGCAGCGCACGCTGGGCTACCAGGACGCCATGAAGGCCGGCGGCATGACCGTGGTCGGCGTGCAGTCGGGCCAGTGGGAAATCGACAAGGGCAACACCGTGGCCGCCGGCATGATGCGCGAGCACCCCGACCTGAAGGCCCTGCTGGCCGGCAACGACAGCATGGCGCTGGGCGCCGTGGCGGCCGTCAAGGCCGCGGGCAAGACCGGCAAGGTGCTGGTGGTGGGCTACGACAACATCGGCGCCATCAAGCCGATGCTGAAGGACGGCCGCGTGCTCGCCACCGCCGACCAGTTCGCCGCCAAGCAGGCGGTGTTCGGTATCGAGACCGCGCTGAAGGCCATCGCCGACAAGAAGAAGCAATCGGAAATGCCGGCCGAAGTGAAGACCGACGTGGTGCTCGTCACCAAATCCTCCAAGTAAGCCCTCCGCTCCCCTCAACAAGAAGAAGACTCCGTTTTGACTGCCGCCACCGACGCCGCCCTGCACCCGCCCTTACCCACCGCCGTGCTCTCCCTGAGCACGGTCGGCAAGGACTATGCGGCGCCGGTGCTCGACGGCGTTTCTCTCGAGCTGCGCGCCGGCGAGGTGCTCGCGCTCACGGGCGAGAACGGCGCGGGCAAGAGCACGCTGTCGAAGATCGTCTGCGGGCTGGTGCAGCCCACGCGCGGCGGCATGCTGCTCGATGGCCAGCCTTTCGCGCCGGCCTCGCGCCGCGATGCCGAGCGGCTGGGCGTGCGCATGGTCATGCAGGAACTCGGCCTCGTCACCACGCTGTCGGTGGCCGAGAACCTGCTGCTCGACCGCCTGCCGCACAAGAGCGGCTGGATCCGCCGCGCCACGCTGCACGAGCTGGCCGAGCGCCAGCTCGCCAAGATCGGCCTGGACGGCATCGACCCGGCCACGCCGGTGGCGCGGCTGGGCATCGGCCAGCAGCAGATGGTGGAGATCGCGCGCAACCTGCAGGACGACACGCGCGTGCTGGTGCTCGACGAGCCCACCGCCATGCTCACGCCGCGCGAAACCGCGCACCTGTTCGAGCAGATCGAACTGCTGAAGCTGCGCGGCGTGGCGATCGTCTACGTGTCGCACCGCCTCGAAGAGCTGCAGCGCATCGCCGACCGCGTGGCGGTGCTGCGCGACGGCAAGCTGGTCGACGTGCGCGCCATGGCCGGCGTGCGCGAATCCGAACTGGTGCAGCGCATGGTCGGGCGTGCGGTGCATGAGCACGAAGGCCGCGCGCGCCGCGTGGCGGGCCCGGTGCTGCTGAGCGCGCGCGGCATCGGCCGGGCGCAGGTGGTGCGCGACGTCGATCTCGAACTGCGCGCGGGCGAAGTCATGGGCCTGGCCGGCCTGGTCGGCTCGGGCCGCACCGAGCTCGTGCGGCTGCTGTTCGGCGCCGACCGCGCCGACCGCGGCGAGGTCGTGCTGCACGACGGCACGCCCGCCGCGCAGCCCGTGCGGCATGCGCGCAAGGGCTGGCGCTCGCCGATGCAGGCCATTCGCGCGGGCATCGGCCTCGTGACCGAAGACCGCAAGTCGCAGGGCCTGCTGCTCACGCAGCCGATCCGCGTCAACGCCACGCTGAGCGACCTCGGCGCCATCTCGCACGCCGGCTGGCTGCGCCGCGCCAAGGAACGGCAGATTGCGCGCCGGCTGGTCGAGCTGCTGCGCATCCGCTCGCGCAGCATCGAACAACCCGTGTCCACGCTCAGCGGCGGCAACCAACAGAAGGTGGTGTTCGCCCGCTGGCTGCACCGCGAATGCAAGGTGCTGCTGCTGGACGAACCCACGCGCGGCGTGGACGTGGGCGCGCGCGCCGACCTGTACGCCGAACTCGACCGCATGACCGACGCCGGCAAGGCGCTCCTGATGGTGTCCAGCGACCTGCGCGAGCTGATGGCCATGTGCGACCGCATCGGCGTGATGAGCGCCGGCCGCCTGGTCGCCGTGTTCGAGCGCGGCGAGTGGAGCGAACAGTCGCTGCTCGCCGCCGCCTTCAGCGACGCCACGGGCCGCGTGCCCGGTTCCCCGGCGGATTCCGCCCCTTCCGCATCCGCCCCGACTTCCGCCGACGCCTGACGACCATGAACGCAGCCTCTCCCTCTTCTCCTGCTTCCGCCGCCGCCGGCAAGCCGCCGTCTGCGCTCAAGGGCCAGCTCGGCACCTACCTGGGCCTGACGGTCGTGCTGCTGGGCATGATTGCGCTCTTCGGCTCGATGAGCGAATACTTCCTCACGCGCGAAACCTTCATCTCCATCGCCAACGAGATCCCGGCGCTGGCCGTGATGGCCGTGGGCATGACCTTCGTGCTGATCATCGCGGGCATCGACCTGTCGGTGGGCTCGGTGCTCGCGCTGAGCGCGGCCGTCACGGCCGCCGCCATCCTCGAATGGAAACTCTCGGTGCCGCTGGCCGCCCTGCTCGGCCTGGCCACCGGCCTCATCTGCGGCACGGTGACGGGCGCGGTGTCGGTCGCGTGGCGGCTGCCGAGCTTCATCGTTTCGCTGGGCATGCTCGAGGCCGTGCGCGGCGGCGCCTACCTGGTCACCGACTCGCGCACGCAGTACGTGGGCGACGCCATCTCGGGCCTGGCCGCGCCGTGGATCGGCGGCATCTCGGCCGCCTTCGTGCTCGCCGTGGTGCTGGTGGCCGTGGGGCAGCTGGTGCTCACGCGCAGCGTGTTCGGCCGCCACGTGGTGGGCATCGGCACGAATGAAGAAGCCATGCGCCTGGCGGGCATCGACCCGCGGCCGATCCGCATCATCGTGTTCGCCGTGACCGGCCTCTTGGCCGGGCTCGCGGGCCTGATGCAGTCGGCCCGCCTCGAAGCGGCCGACCCGAACGCGGGCGTGGGCATCGAGCTGCAGGTGATCGCGGCTGTGGTCATCGGCGGCACCAGCCTCATGGGCGGGCGCGGCTCGGTGGTCAACACCTTCTTCGGCGTGCTGATCATCGCCGTGCTCGAAGCCGGCCTGGCCCAGGTGGGCGCGAGCGAACCAAGCAAGCGCATCATCACGGGCGCGGTGATCGTGGTGGCCGTCATCATCGACACCCTGCGCCAGCGCCGGGCCGATCGTCGACTGGCCTGAGCCTCAAGGAACCCAGAGAAAACCATGGCCACCATCAAGGACGTCGCACTCCAGGCGGGCGTTTCCGTCACCACCGTGTCGCACGTCGTCAACGACACGCGCCACGTGAGCGCCAAGGTGCGCGAGCGCGTCGAGCTGGCGATCCGCGAACTGGGCTACGTGCCCAACGCGATGGCGCGCAGCCTCAAGAGCAACACCACCTCGACGCTGGGCATGCTGATTCCCAACAGCTCGAACCCCTACTTCGCCGAGATCGTGCGCATCGTGGAAGACCGCTGCTTCGGCGCCGGCTACACGCTGGTGCTGTGCAACACCGACGACGAGCCCCGGCGCCAGAGCGTGTACCTGCAGGTGCTGGCCGAGCGCCGCATCGACGGGCTCATCGTGGTGTCGACCGGCGCCGATGAAGACGACTCGCTCGCCACCCAGCTGCGCGGCCTGCGCATTCCCACCGTGCTGGTCGACCGCGAGATCGCCGACCCGGCCTGCGACCTGGTGGAAACCGCGCACATGCAGGGCGGCCTGCTCGCGGTGCGGCACCTGCTGTCGCTGGGCCACAAGCGCATCGCTTGCATCGGCGGTCCGCTGGGCGTGACCTCGAGCGAGCAGCGCATCGAAGGCTGGCGCATGGCGTTGGCGGAGACCGGATCGGCACCGAACGCCGACGCGCTGCTGTGGCGCGGCGGCTTCACCAGCCAAGGCGGCTACGAGGCGATGCACGCCATCCTGCGCACCGAGCAGAAGCCCTCGGCCGTGTTCGTGTGCAACGACCTGATGGCCATCGGCGCGCTGCGCGCCGCGCATGAAAGCGGCGTGCGCGTGCCCGACGAACTGTCCATCGTCGGCTTCGACGACATCGAACTGTCGGCCTACACCAGCCCGCCGCTCACCACCGTGGCCCAACCCAAGGAGCGCATCGGCGCGCTGGCGGTCGACATGCTGCTGGAGCGCATGGGCGGCAAGCGCCGCGACGCGCGCAAGGTCGTGCTGCAGCCCGAGCTGCGCGTGCGCGCCTCGACCGCGCGCCACGCGGGCTTTCGCGAAGCCGGCGTGACGCCCGCTCCTTCCACCACCGCCACACCTTCCAAGTCCCGCAGCTCGTGAGCCTTCAGCCTCTTTCTTCCTCCACGCCGTCTTCGCCGCCGCGCATCGTGGTGCTCGGCAGCCTGAACATGGACATCGTGCTGCGCGTGCCGCACGCGCCAGCCGCGGGCGAAACCCTGCTGGGCCGCTCGATCGACGCCATTCCCGGCGGCAAGGGCGCCAACCAGGCCGTGAGCTGCGCACGCCAAGGCGCGCAGGTGCAGATGATCGGCTGCGTGGGCGACGACGCACATGGCGCGGCCCTGCGCAATGCGCTCGCGCGCGACGGCATCGACACCGCCGCGCTGCGCACCGTGGCGGGCGAGCCGACCGGCACGGCGCTGATCCTCGTGGAAGACAGCGGCCAGAACCGCATCGTGATGATTCCCGGCGCCAACGCGCGCGTCGCCATCGACGAAGCCTCGCTGACGCAGCAGGTGCAGGGCGCGGCCTTCCTCGTCGCGCAGTTCGAGACCCCGATGGACCAGGTGACACGCGCCATCAACGCCGCGCACGACGCGGGCTGCGCGGTGATGCTCAACCCCTCTCCGGTGCAAGCCATCGCCGAGGCGCTCTGGCCCCGCATCGACACGCTGGTGGTCAACGAGATCGAGGCGCAGACCCTGTCAGGCCAGAACGCCGACAGCCCCGAGGAAGCAGCGCAGGCCGGCCAGGCACTGCGCGCGCGCGGCATCGCCCGCGTGGTCGTGACGCTGGGTTCGCGCGGCGCCGTGGCGGTCGACGCCGACGGCGCCCGCCACCATCCCGCGCCGAAGGTGCAGGCCGTCGACACCACCGCCGCCGGCGACACCTTCCTGGGCGCGCTTGCCGTGGCGCTGGGCGAAGGCCAATCGTTCGACGAGGCCGTGCGCCTGGGCATCCGCGCCGCCGCGCTGTGCATCCAGCAGCCCGGCGCCCAACCCTCCATTCCGCTGCGCGACGCCGTGCTGCGCAGCCCCCTGCCCCCCGACTGGATCACGCTGTGAAACGCTCTCCCCTGCTGCACGCCGAACTCTCCCACGTGATCGCCTCGATGGGCCACGGCGACATGCTGGTGATCGGCGACGCCGGCCTGCCCATTCCCGACGGCCCGCGCCGCATCGACCTGGCCGTGGCACGCGGTGTGCCGGGGATCAGCGATGTGCTCAAGGCGGTGCTGTCCGAGATGCAGGTCGAAGCCATCGTGGTGGCCGACGAAGCGCTGCAAGGCGATGCGAAGGCGCTGCCAGGCTGGTACCCGCAGTCGCTGGGCATCGCGCCACAAACGGTGTCGCACGAGGAATTCAAGCGCCGCAGCGCGAAGGCCCGCGCCATCGTGCGCACGGGTGAATGCACGCCCTACGCGAACATCATCCTGGTCGCCGGCGTGAAGTTCTGAGGCTCTGAGCGACTGCCCACGGTCTGTCTGGGGTCAGATCGGGCATTGTTCAGGGCGCGCTCCCGCCGACGGGGCACCTTGCTCCGCGAATGTCCTCCGGCCTTCGGCCTCCCCCTTGATTTCGCTGCGCAAGGCACCCCATCAGCGTGAGCGTTGTTCGCAGCAGTCGTTGATCGCCCGCAAGCGCAGAGCGTGCCCTCGTGCGCAGGGCATCGGGGGCTCCCCGCAGCGAAATCAAGGAGGAGGCCGCAGGCCGGGGGACATTCGCGGAGGGGAGTACCCGGTGTCCTGTGCACGCACCCCGAGTTGACCGCACGCCGCTCAGGCGCGCGCCATGCCCTTCACTCGAAGCGGTAGTTCGCGCCGACGGACTGCCCCACCTTGAGCATGTGCTCCACGCCCTGCACCACGATGCAGTTCATGCCGAAGGTGATGCCGCCGTCCACACGCGCGTCGGCGCGGTAGGTGCGCAGCATGTCGCCGACCTCGGGGCTGCTGAGCGCGGTGGCCGGGTCGATGTCGGGAATGGGGCAGCGCGTGCAGGGCTTGACCGGGCGCAGCTCGGCCTCGCCTTCGCCGGTGGTGACGTGCAGCGCGTCGACCCGGTCTTCGTCGTGCGACTCGATGCCGGCCAGCACGATGTTCGGGCGGAAGCGCTCGATGCCGACCGGGCCGTGGCCCGCCGCCGCCAGGCGCTCGTTGAGCTCGGCGATCGAGCCTTCGCTGGCCACCAACAGCGGGAAGCCGTCGGCGAACTGGTTCAGCGCCTCGACGCCGTCGGTCCACTTCAGGCTCGACAGGCGCTGGTGCTCGGGGTCGAAGCGCACCAGGCGCAGCGTCTGCGGCTTGCCGGGCTCGGAGAGGAAATCGCTGAACCACTGGGCCGCGATGTCACCCATGTCGTAGGCCGCCACCTCGTCCTTCCACACGCGCACGCGCACCGGCTGCTCGACGCGGTCGAAGGCCAGGTGCAGCGCCAGCATGCCGGGCGCGCGCAGCACGACCTCGGTGTGCTTCATCTGCGGCTGGATGAGCGCCATGCGCGGCAGCTGCCGCTGGGTGACGAACTCGCCCTGCGCATCGACCACCATCCAGGCCCGGTCGAACTCCAGGCCGGTTTCGGTGAGCAGCATCTCGTCGAGCTCGACGCCGGCGCACGACTTGACGGGGTACACGAACAGGCGGGCGATGGTGGCCTGGAGATCGAAAGCGGGCGGCTGCGACACGGTGGGGGTTCCTTTGAAATCGCTGGCCATTCTCCCGCATGAACGGGTATCGGCGCCCGCGCGCGAGGCAACTCCTACAATCATCCGATGGCCCTTTCTCCCGAAGTTTGTATCCGCGGCGCCGGCATCGTCGGCCGCACGCTGGCGCTGCTGCTGGCGCGCGAACGCGTGCGTGTCGCGCTCGTGGTGCCGCCGGCCCCTGCGGGCAAGGAAGACATCCGGGCGTACGCGCTCAACGCGGCGTCCCGCACCATGCTCGAATCGCTGCGCGCCTGGCCCGACACCGCCCATGCCACGCCGGTGCACGAGATGCAGGTGCATGGCGACGACGGCGGCCGCGTGCAGTTCAGCGCCGCGCGCCAGAAGGTCGAGGCGCTGGCCTGGATCGTCGACGTGCCCGCGCTCGAGCAGCAACTGGCCGACGCGGTGCGCTTCCAGCCCCTGATCGACGTGGTGACCGAGCCCGTGGCCGCGCCGCTCACGGTGGTGTGCGAAGGCAAGGCCAGCGCCTCGCGCGCGGCGCTGGGCGTGAGCTACGAGGTCACGCGCTACCCGCAGCACGCCATTGCCGCGCGGCTCGAGGCCGCGCACACGCACGACGGCATCGCGCGCCAATGGTTCAACGACCGCGGCGAGGTGTTCGCCCTGCTGCCGCTGGGCGGCGTGCACGGCAAGACGCTGGCGCTGGTGTGGTCGGTCGACCAGCTGCGCGTGCCCGAGCTGGTCGCGCAAGGCGCCGAAGAATTCAATGCCGCCGTGAGTGAGGCCAGCCACGGCGAGCTGGGCTCGCTGCGGCTCACGAGCGAACGCGCCGTGTGGCCGCTGTCGCGCGCCATCGCCGACCGCTGGTCGGGTGCGATGCCGGGCCAGCCCACCCAGTCCTGGGTGCTCGCGGGCGACGCCGCCCACACGGTGCATCCGCTCGCGGGCCAGGGCCTGAACCTCGGCCTGGCCGATGCGGCCGCGCTGGCCGACGTGATCCGCACCCGCGACTACTGGCGCAGCGTGGGCGACGCCCGCCTGCTGCGCCGCTACGAACGCGCCCGCCGCGCCGACGTGCTGCAGATGAGCCTGGCCACCGACGGATTGCAGCAACTTTTCTCGCACAACCTGGGGCCACTGCCTGCGTTGCGCAACTGGGGCATGCGCGGTTTCGACCGCACGCGCTTCGTGAAGCACTGGATCACCGCACAAGCCATGGGCCTGAAGGCCTGACGCCCCGCGCCCACCAGCCCTCCACCTTTTTCCCGAAACCTTCCCGATGACCTTCGTCCGCCACCTTCTCGTCGCCGCCTGCGCGCTGCTCACGCTCTCCACCGCCGGCGCGGGCGAGGCCGAGATCCGCAAGAACCTGCCGACGCACATCCCGCAGCTGCCGCCCATCGAGGAAGTCACCAAGACGCCCGTGCCGGGCCTGTACGAAGTGCGCGTCAACGGCAGCCAGATCCTGTACACCGACGAGCAAGGCGGCTACCTGCTGCAGGGCAGCCTGATCGACGCCAAGACCCGCCGCAATCTCACCGAAGAGCGCGTCGAGAAGCTCACCGCCGTCGCCTTCGACAAGCTGCCGCTGAAAGACGCCATCAAGATCGTGCGCGGCAACGGCAAGCGCAAGGTCGCGGTCTTCGAAGACCCGAACTGCGGTTATTGCAAGCGCTTCGAGAAGGACATGAAGAAGGTCGACAACGTGACCGTCTACATGTTCCTGTACCCCGTGCTCGGCCCCGATTCGACCGCCAAGTCGCGCGACATCTGGTGCAGCAAGGACCCGGGCAAGGCCTGGGCCGACTGGATGGAAGGCAACGTCAAGCCCGCCGCCGCAGCCACCAGCTGCAACGTGACGGCGCTGGAGCGCAACGTGGAGTTCGGCCGCAAGTACAACATCACCGGCACGCCCACGCTGATCTTCACCGACGGCAGCCGCGTCCCGGGCGCCATTCCCGCCGAGCAGGTCGAGAAGCAGCTCGCCGCCGCCAACTGATCCGATGGCGACGACCTCCGCTTCCCGGCGCACGGCCGCGGCCACCGCCGCGCCCGCCGTGCATTGCCGCATCGAGTGCGCCGACCTGCATGCGCGCCTGTTCGCCGTCACGCTGACCATCGCCGCGCCCGCCGCGCAGCAGCGCGTGGCGCTGCCGGTGTGGATTCCGGGCAGCTACCTCGTGCGCGAGTTCGCCAAGAACCTGCAGGGCCTGCGCGCCACGCAGGGCCGCCGCAAGCCGGTGCTGACGCAGCTCGACAAGTGCAGCTGGCAGCTCGACTGCGTGCCGGGCCAGCCGCTGGTGCTGCACTACCAGGTCTGCGCCTACGACAACTCGGTGCGCACCGCCTGGCTCGACGCCACGCGCGGCTTCTTCAACGGCACCAGCGTGTGCCTGCGCGTCGAAGGCCAGACCGAGGCGCCGCACGCGCTGGAGATCGTGCCGCCCGCGCTGCCGGCCGACGCCGCGCGCTGGTCGTGTGCCACCGCGCTCGTGCCGACGAAGGCCGACAAGCACGGCTTCGGCAGCTACCGCGCCGCCGGCTACGACGAACTGGCCGACAGCCCGGTCGAGATGGGCGCCTTCTGGAGCGCCGAGTTCGACGCCTGCGGCGTGCCGCACCGCTTCGTGATCGCGGGCGCCGCGGCCTCGTTCGACGGCGAGCGCCTCATTGCCGACACCAAGGCCATCTGCGAAGCCGAGATCCGCTTCTGGCACGGCGACAAGGCCGGCAAGCGCGGCGGGCCGAAGCTGCCGATCGACCGCTACGTGTTCATGCTCAACGCGGTGGACGACGGCTACGGCGGGCTCGAGCACCGCCACTCCACCGCGCTCATCTGCAACCGCCGCGACCTGCCGCTGCGCGGCGAAAAGAAGAAGCAGCCCGAGGGCTACACCACGCTGCTAGGCCTCATCAGCCACGAGTACTTCCACACCTGGAACGTCAAGCGCATGCGCCCGGCGGAGTTCGCGAGCTACGACTACAGCCGCGAGAACTACACGCAGCTGCTGTGGTTCTTCGAAGGCTTCACGAGCTACTACGACGACCTGCTGCTGCGCCGCGCCGGCCGCATCGACGACGCCGCCTACCTGCGCCTGCTCAACAAGACCATCAACCAGGTGCTGCAGACGCCCGGCCGGCTGGTGCAGCCGGTGGCCGACGCGAGCTTCGACGCCTGGGTCAAGTACTACCGCCAGGACGAGCAGACGCCCAACAGCACCGTCAGCTACTACACCAAGGGTGCGCTGGTGGCGCTGTGCTTCGACCTCACGCTGCGTCAGGAAGGCAAGGGCACGCTCGACGACGTGATGCGCCACCTCTGGACGCACAGCAACGGCGGCCCGATCAGCGAGGCCGACATCGCCGCCGCGCTCGAAGCCGTGGGCGGGCGCTCGTACGCCCCGGAACTCGCACGCTGGGTGCATTCGACCGACGAACTCCCGCTGGCCGACCTGCTGCGCGCGCACGGCGTGGCCACGCTCGACGACCCCTCGCAACCCGCGCAGGCGCTCGGCTTGCGCGTGGCCGAAACCGGCGGCAGCGTGCAGATCAAGGTGGTGCTGCGCGGCGGCGCCGCCGAAAAGGCCGGTTTCTCGGCCAACGACGAATGGCTCGGTATCGAGTTGCCGGCCGTCGGTGGTCGCGGCAAGGGTGCGGCGCAACCCGCACAGGCTTGGCGCCTCACCAAGCTCGACGACCTGGCGCTGTACCTCGGTGATGCCACCAAGTGCACCGCCCTCGTCGCCCGCGACCGCCGGCTGCTGCGCCTGCCGCTCACGCTGCCGACGGGCTCGACCACGTGGCGGCTGTTCTCGCACGACGCGGCCAGGATCTCGGCCTGGCTCGCAGCCAAGCCGTAATTTCTTCCGTTCAGGCCGGGTGATCGACGGCCGCCGCCAGCGGCGGCCGCACGAACAGCATCGGCTGCGGCTCGCCCACCAGCACGCAGGGCTTGCCGGTGCGGCGGCAGTGGTCCTGCACGCGCCAGTAGGCGCCGTGGCTCACGCAGCCGGTCTGGCAGATCACGAGGTCGGCGGCGCGCAGGCCCGCCTCGAGCGCCGCGGGGTCGTCGGCCTCGTCGCCGCCGTCGTGGTGCAGGTAACGGCCACCGGCAATCTCCACGAGCTGGCGCGCCAGCGAAGGCGCCTCGGGCGTCGCTTCCGAACGGCCCACGCACAGCACCGACTTGGCCCGCAGGTCGGCCGGCATCTGCGGCCCTGGCGGCAAGGCATGGTGGCGCCGGCCGCCCGGCGCCAGCAGCGCATGCAGGCGCTGGGGCAAGGCAGTGCCTCTGTCGGCGCGCGCCGCCAGTTCCTCGCGCACGATGGCGATCGCCGAGTCGCGCGCCACCAGTGCGCCGCGCAACCGCACGATCTGCGCCTCGAGCCGCTCGACCCGGGCGGCCTGTTCCACCAGCAGGCGCGAGCAACGCTCCTGCACCCGGGCATAGGCCCGCAGCAACACGGCATGTTCTTGCATCGGGAAGTCCATGGCGGCCATTCTAGATGAGAACAATTCTCAAATGAAACACCCGCGCGTCAGCGGGCCCGAAGCCTGGCTGGGTATAGTGGGACGCGTTTTTTTCCCCACCTCCCCCGGAGACAGCGACACCATGAGCTACGAAAACATCGACGTGCGGACCGAAGCAGGCAAGGTCGGCATCATCACCCTCAACCGCCCCAAGGCCCTCAATGCGCTGAACGACGCGCTGATGACCGAGCTGGGCCAGGCGCTCAAGGCCTTCGACGCCGACGACGCCATCGGCTGCATCATCCTCACGGGCAGCGAGCGCGCCTTCGCGGCCGGCGCCGACATCGCGGCGATGGCCAAGTACAGCTTCATCGACACCTACAAGGGCGACTACATCACGCGCAATTGGGAAACCATCCGCTCGATCCGCAAGCCGGTGATCGCGGCCGTGAGCGGCTTCGCACTGGGCGGCGGCTGCGAACTCGCGATGATGTGCGACTTCATCATCGCGGCCGACAACGCCAAGTTCGGCCAGCCCGAGATCAAGATCGGCGTGATCCCCGGTGCCGGCGGCACCCAGCGCCTGCCGCGTGCGGTGGGCAAGAGCAAGGCCATGGACATGGCGCTCACCGCCCGCATGATGGACGCCGCCGAAGCCGAGCGCGCGGGCCTCGTGAGCCGCGTGGTGCCTTTTGAAAAGCTGGCCGACGAGGCGCTGGGCGCCGCGCTGATCATCGCGGGCTTCTCGCAGATCGCCGTGATGGCGGCCAAGGAATCGGTCAACCGCGCCTTCGAGAGCGGCCTGAGCGACGGCGTGATGTTCGAACGCCGCCTGTTCCACGCGCTGTTCGCCACGCAGGACCAGAAGGAAGGCATGGACGCCTTCCTGGCCAAGCGCCAGCCGGATTTCAAGAACGCCTGATCAGACTGATCGTCGCGGGCCCGGCGGCCGCAGCAGCGGTTGCCGTCAGCGGGCTCGCGACAGCGCCGTGCGCAGCGCGTCGAGCGCCTGCGCCGGCGGCATGCCGATGGCGGCGGGGCCGCCCGGCTGCGGCGTCCACCGCACCTGGTCGCCCGCGATCTCGAGCACGGCCAGCAACGCGCCGTCGCGTCGCAGTTCGATGCGCGCCTCGACCGGCGCACCCAATTCCCCGCCCGACACGGTGGCCGCGCGCGCCACGGTGTTCACCAGCGCCGCGAGGCCTTCGGTGTCGCCGCGCGCCTGGCGCGTGGTGGCGCCGGCGCGCGTGATGTCGAGGGTGGTCCAGCGGTCCAGGGCCGTGAAGCCGCCGGTCGCGACGGCTTCGGTGACTGCGCGCGGCGCCGCCTTGGCGGCGGCCGACGGAGCCGGCGCGGCTTGCACGGGAGCGGCGCGGCGCTGCATGCCGGCGACATTCGCGCTGGCACCGCCTTGCGCGGCAAGCGACTGCACCGTCTCTGCGGACTCGCGCTGCATCGGCGCTGCAGGCGCTGCAGGCGCTACGGCCGGCGCCGGCGGTGCGGCTGCGTAGGGCATCGGACTCTGGCCGACATCGGCCATGGGCGGCGCGACCGGCATGGGCGCGGATGCGATGGCCGGTGCGGCGGGTGCAGTCACGGGCGCCGGGGCTTGCACCACCGGGGCCGCGGGCGCCGCCTTTTCCATGGTCCGTGCTTCGTCCTTCTGGACCGACGCCGCCGCAGGGGCTTCGCGCCGCCGCGACGCTTCACGCGTGTCCTGCGTCTCGCGCTGCTTCAGGGTTTCTTTCGCATCGCGCGCCGCTTCGCTGCGCTGCGCTGCGGGCGGTGTCATGTCCGCCGTTGCGGCCGGCTCAGCGGCGGGCGCAGGTGGCACAGGAGCCGCTGCCACTGCCGGCGCTTCCGCCGTTTGCGCAGGCGGTGCTGACGCCGGCGCGGGCGCCCCGGCCACTTGCGCCTCGCCATCAAGCCGCGCGTCGGGCACCGGCTCGCGATGCCACAGCACGGTGACGAAGGTCGCCACGAGCACGGTCGCGAAGGCCGCGTTCCACGGCATGCGCGAGCGGGGGCTGCCGCCGCCGAACAGGCGTCGCCACCACGGCGCGGCCTGCACCGTAGGGCCGGCCGCCGGCGCGGAGGCCGCGGCGAGGTTGTGCGCCATCTTCAGGATCGCCTCGCGCGTGTGGGCCGCGGGCACGGCGTCGCGGTCGGGCGCGTGGTCCAGCGCGCGACGCAGCCGCGCGTCGTGCAGGTCGTCGTCCATGCCGGTGCTCATGCCCGCTGCTCCAGCACCGACAGGTAGCGTTCCATGCAGCCGCGCAGCTTCTGCAGCCCGTAGCGCAGACGGCTGCGCACGGTCTCGAAGCCGATCTCCAGCCGGGCCGCGAGCGCGTCGACGGTGAGGCCGTCTTCATGGTGCAGAAGAAAAGCCGCGCGCTGCTCGGCCGGCAGTTCGTCGAGGCAGATCAGCAACCGACGACCGGCGGCGCGCCAGAACGCCAGCTCTTCGGCCGACGGATGCGCCGACAAGTCGGTGGCACCGTGCACGCCGCGGTCCAGCGCCGGCACCGCATCGCCTTCGTCGTCGGTCGCATGGCCATCGAGCGTCACCTCGCGCCCGCTCACGCGCAGGCGGTCCATCGCGAGGTTGTGCGCGATGGTGAAGGCCCAGGTGCGCCAGGTGGCGCCCTGCGGCGAGAAGCTGTCGCGCGCCGAGATGATCCGCACCCAAGTGTCCTGGAACACCTCGTCGGCCTGCGCGGCCAGCCGCGCGCCGAGCAGGCGCTTGACGAAGCGGAACAGGCCGCCTTCGTGGCGTGCATAGAGCACGTCGAAGGCGGCGGCGTCGCCGTGGGCGTAGGCCAGCATCAACTGATCGTCGGGCATGGCGTCGCGCTCGGTGGCGGTGCGGGCAGCAGCAGAAGGGGCGCGTGGCAGCGCAGACATCGCAGGATTGTCACCCGAGCTTGTACGGCTCACGGCGGCGATCGGGGTTAGGTCGAAACGCGATCCGACGCATTCGATTGCAGAAAAATCGACCTGAAAACGCCGGGAGTTGAACTGGGCCCAAAGCCTGGGCTATAATTTTGGGCTCGGTGCTGAATTGCACTGACGGCTCTTTAGCTCAGTCGGTTAGAGCGATGGAATCATAATCCACAGGTCCGCGGTTCGAGTCCGTGAAGAGCCACCAACACAGCCTCCCCGCCCCGGCGGAATGGCTCAAAAAGCCCTAAGTTTTCAACGACTTAGGGCTTTTTTCGTTCAGGCGTCCGATGCCGTCTCGCCCACCGGCACCCGGTCCAGCCGGAACGCCTCGGGCTCGCAGTGCACCAGGCGCCAGCCGTGGGCGCCGTGCAGCTGCAACTCGTCCACCACGTCCGTCAGCGTGCCGATGAGTTCGTTGCCCCAGAACCTGCGCGCGCCGCGCACGGGGTTGAGCATCTGCCGCAGCCGCGGAATCGACAGCACGCGCTCGGCGTTGAAGAAGAACTCCAGCGCGAGGTCGAAGGTGACCGGGTCGACGCGCTGCGTGCGGCCCGGGAAGCTCACGCTGCGGTCCATCGGCTGGAAGCTGTAGGCGCCCCACACGAGCGGCGTTGGCATCGCGCACGCCAGGCCGCGCGTTCGGAGCGACAGCAGGATGGTGCGGTAGAAGTCGTCGAACGCCGGTGCCGCCGCGGGCGGGCGCCCCCGCAGGTGCCGCGTGGGCGCGGGCGCCTCCTGCGCCAGCGGAACGACCTTCGTCCCCATCAACGACAGCACGTCCGGCGCCTCCTCGCTCGCCGCCTCGGGCACGTCGGCCAGGAACAGCAGGTTCAGGCGGTCGCCCAGCGTCGCCAGTTCGTCGATGCTGGTGAAGACCAGCGGCGCCACGCCCAGCGCGCGCAGCACGCGCCGCGCGTACTCGCGCTCGCGCAGCGCATGGCCGAGCACGCCGATGCGGCGGGCGGGGCGCGCCAGGGGCTCCGAGGGTGCGGCGAAGAAGCGGCTCATGCGCGAGCGGCCTCGCGGTTCGCCGTGGCGCCAACGGCTGCGGGGCAATGCTTTCGGGGGCTCGGGCCGCGGTTCGCGACCCCGGTGATCAGGACCGGCATGGGTGCTCGAAATTCTCAAAAGAATGAATGAAGCCGCGTCCGCTGCGCCCGCGCTTCATGCCGCATGCGATGCGGCACAAGGCAGCGGGCCCACTGAGGCAACCCGGCGTTCACCCATCCTAGGAAGGCCCGCACGGCCCGTACATAGGACTATTCCGAAAAGCCGCGCCTTTCGCGCCCCTCAGAGCACCTTTGCGCCGCGCAGCCAGTCCAGCAGCATGGCCGAGTCGGCGCGCATGCGCAGGTCGGCGGCCTCGGCGTCGAAGCGCGTCGTCACCTGGGCCGACTGGTTGTTGTAGTGGTCGCTCTCGGCCGTGAGCACGTCCAGCAGCGTGCGCTTGCCCAGGTGGTACCACTGCTCGTAGAAGATCTTGCGCACGCGGTCGGTTTCCTGGATCAGCTCGGTGTACTCGCCGGCACGGCTGGCCGCCGCGTCGCGCTGCTCGGCGGAGGTGCGCAGCCGGTAGGCCAGGTCGCGCGCCGAGGCCTCGGCCTTTTCCTCGCCGGCCGCCGCGCGCTCGAAGGCCGCGCGTTCCGACGCCCGCCCCGAGCCGCCCTGGAACGCGTTCCACTGCAGCGACAGGCCCGTGGACCACGGCTGCTTGTTGCCCGCCGAATCTTCCTGCGTGCTCTTGCCGACCACCCAGTTCAGCTGCGGCAGGCGCCCGGCCTTTACCGACTCCGCATACAGGCCCGCGGCCTTCGCCTCGGCCCGCGCCTGCTGCATGGCCGGATGCTCGGCGCCCGCAATCAGGGCGTCCTGCAGCGCGACCGGACGGATCTCCCATGCCAGGTCGGCCGGCCACTGCACCTCTTCGCCGACCAGCTTCACGAGGCTCACCTGCACTTCGCGCAGCTTGGCCACGATGGCGTCGCGGCCGGTCACGGCCTGCAGGCGGCGTGCGCGCGCCTGCGTGAGTTCGCTGGCGCGGCCGCGGTCGCTCTGCACGATCTGGCTCAGCATGTCGACCAGCTCTTCCATGCGCTTCACATAACCCTGGCTGGCCTCGAGCGCCGCCTGGTGGCGCCGCTGTTCGAGCAGCGCCGACACGGTGTCGTACGCGATCTTCTGGCGCACCTGCTGCGCCGCCTGGTAGGCCGCCTTCGAGGTCTCGGTGCGGCTGTCGATGGTGGCGCTCAGGCGCCCCCAGTCGTACACCGGCGTGGTGATCGCGAGGTTGCCCGACGCGCTGCGCGTGCCGCTGTTGTTGGCGCCGCCGCCGAAGGTCGCGGAAGGCGACGACACGCCCACCTGCACCTGCGGCCAACGCTGGCCCTTGGCCTGGTCGATGTCGTACTCGGCCGCCTTCCAGTTGGCCTGCGCCTCGCGCGCCTCGGCGCTGAGCTCGAGCGCCTTGCGCACGTTCTCGTCGAGGTAGGCGCGCAGGCGCTCGCCCGCGTCGGCGCTGAGGCCCATCGCCGAAGCGGACGCCACCACCTTGCGCCTCTGGAACGGCGGCGGCGATGCGGCCACGAACGGCGCCGGCATCGGCATGGCCACAGGCGCCACGGCAACCGCCACGGTCGGTGCTGCAGCCAACCGCCGCGCCACCTTCAGCGCGGGCGCCTCGTCCTGCGACGCATGCGCCACCGACGCACCGGCGCCGAACAGCATCGACACCGACAGCAACGCGCACACGCCCGACTGCATGGATTTGTTCTTCTTCGTTTTCATGATGACTTCGACTCCTGCTCAGCGTTCGCGGAACGCTTCGCGCGCCTTGAGCACCGGCTTCAGCAGGTAGCTCAGAACTGATTTCTCGCCCGTGCGGATCTCGACCGTGGCGGTCATGCCGGGAATGATGGGGAACTCCTTGTCGCCCGCGCTCAAGGAGGCCTTGTCCGTGCGCACCAGCAACCGGTAGTACGACGTGTCGCCGCGCGCGCCCTGGCGTGCCTTGTCGTCGTCCTTCAACGTGTCGGGGCTCAGGTGCTCCACCGTGCCGGTGAGGCCGCCGTAGATGCCGTAGTCATAGGCCGAAATCTTCACGGTGGCCGGCAACGTCGGGCGGATGAAGGCCACGTCCGAGGGCTTGATCTTGGCTTCCACCAGCAGCTGGTCTTCCAGTGGCACGATCTCCATGATGTCCGCGCCCTGCTGGATCACGCCGCCGATGGTGTTCACGCGGATGTTCTTCACGGTGCCCTTCACGGGCGCCTTGATGGTGGTGCGCTTCATCACGTCTTCGCGCGCGCCCATGTTCTCCTTGGCCTGCGCCAGCTCGCCCTCGAAGCGCGTGAGCTCGGCGTTGGCCTCGGCCCGGTACTTGTTCTGGCGCTCGGCGATCTGCAGGCGGAACTCGTTGGCCTGGCGCTTCATGCGCAAGACTTCCACTTCCGACATCAGGCCGCGCGCCGACAGCGGCTCCGACAGCGAGATCTCGCGCTCGGCCAGCTGCAGGCTGCGCTGCAGCGCGCCCACGCTCTCGTTGAGCGTCTGGCGGCGTGCGTTGTAGGCCTGCGTCTCGTCGCGCACGATCGAGTCCACGCCCTGCACGTCCGGCGGAAACGCCAGCGGCTGCGCATAGGCCTCGGCGCGCAGGCGGGCAATGGAGCCCTTCAGCGCTTGCACCTTCGACAGCCCTTCGCGGTACGACGCGCCCGCGCGCGTCGGGTCGATCTCGAGCAGGATCTGCCCGCGCTCGACCACGTCGCCTTCGTGCACGTTCATCTCTTCCAGGATGCCGCCCTCCAGGCTCTGGATGATCTGCTCGCGGCTGGCCGGAATCACACGGCCTTCGCCCTGCGTGATCTCTTCCACCTTGGCAAAGTGCGCCCACACGCCGCCGACCACGAGGATCGTTGCGATGAGGTACAGCACCGCCAGGCTGCCCGGCGTCTTCTGCACCAGCATCGCTTCGCGCAGGTCCTTCACGAAGGGCGAGTCTTCGTTGCGTGCCTGGCCGCTCGGGCCCGGGCGCTTCGCGGGCAGCTTCGCCACGGGGGCCGGCACCTTCGCCGGCAAGGCCGCGCCGGGCATGGGCCCCGCGGTGGTTTCATTCGTGTTCATGGCATCGTTTCCTTGCATCGGGTGCGCGCTCATGCGGGCACCGGTTGTTCGTTCGGTTCATTGCCGGCCGCGCCACGCAGGCGCGCCAGCACGGCGTCTTTCGGTCCGTCGAGAAACACCTTGCCGTCGCCGTCCATCACGACGATGCGATCGACCAGGTCGAGCACCGACAGCCGGTGCGTGGCCACCACCAGGGTCTGGCCCTGCGTGACGTGCGCCATGCGGCGCAGGAATTCATGTTCGGTCTGCAGGTCCATCGAGCTGGTGGGCTCGTCCATCAGCAGGATGCGCGGGCGCAGCAGCAGGCAGCGCGCCAGTGCCACCAGCTGGCGCTGCCCGCCCGAGAGGCCGTGGCCGCCCTCGCCGATGGGCATGTCGTAGCCGCGCGGATGGCGCGCCGCAATCGCGTCGATGCCGGTGATGCGCGCCACGTGCAGAAACTCTTCCGTGGTGGCCGAGGGGTGGCCGATGGTCACGTTGTCGCGCAGCGTGCCGTGGAACAGGCGCGCGTCCTGGCTCAGCAGGCCCACGGCGGCGCGCACGTCGGCCGGGTCGATCTGGCCCACGTCGACGCCGTCGAGCAGCACCTGCCCGGCACCGGGCTGGTACATCGCGGCCATCACGCGCAGCAGCGTCGACTTGCCGCAACCGATGTTGCCCAGGATGGCGATGCGTTCGCCGGCCTTGATCGCGAGGCTCACGTCCTGCAGCACCGGCGGTGCCGGCTGCATCGGCGGCGCGGGGTACGCAAAGTTGATCTTCTTGAGCGTGACGTGGCCGTTGAACACCGGCTTGGCCAGGTAGCGGCGCTCCGCCACGCGGTCGGCCGGCTTGGCCATCACCTGGTTGAGCGAGGTCAGCGCCGTCTTGGCCTGCTGGTAGCGCACCGCCAGGCCCACCACCGCCGCCAGCGGCGAGGTCGAGCGCCCGGCCAGGATGACCGTGCCAAACAGCGCGCCCATCGTGAACTCACCCGCATGGATGAGGTACACGCCCCACACCACCAGCACCACGGTCTGCACCTGCTGGATCAGCGTGACGAGGTTCACCGCCATGCTCGAGAGCTTGCGCGACTTCATGGAGCTGGTGGCCGCGAGCGCGCTGAAGTTTTCCCACTTCTGCTGCATCACGCCCTCGCCGCGCGCGGCCTTGAGCGACTCGATGCCTTCGATCGATTCGATGAGCAGGCCCTGCTTGAGCGAACCCTCGCGCAGGTTCTCCTGCATCACCTTGGCCAGCGGCCACTGGATGGCCACGCTGATGAGGATGATGAGTGGAATGGACAGCAGCGGCACCAGCGCCAGCGGCCCGCCGATCATGAAGATGATGCCCACGAACAGCAGGCAGAACGGCAGGTCCGACAGCGTCGAGATGGTGGCCGAGGTCACGAAGTCGCGCACCGACTCGAACTCACGCAGCTGGTTGGCCGACGAACCCGACGACTGCGGCTTGTGCTCCATGCGCGTGGACAGCAGCTTGCGAAACAGCATCGAGCCCAGGATCAGATCGGCCTTCTTGCCCGCCATGTCCACCAGGTGCGAGCGCACGTGGCGCGCGCTGAACTCGAACACGGCTTCACCGATCTTGGTGCCGTTCGTTGCCGCTTCCACCGTGTGATCGATGTTCCTGCCGTTGCTGTTGACGACGACCTTCGTCTTCTTCGTTGCCATGTGATTCCTAGTGCTTGCTGAATGAAAAACGGGACCGCAGCGGCACGCGCACGCGCGGCGCCAGCTCATACGGTTTGTTGACCGATGACTTTAGGAAGACGGTCCCGTTCCATCCATCGGACGAGTCCGAAAGCGGGTGCGACAAACATAGGCACAGGGCGAAACTGTGAACAAAGCCCCCAGGAGTTCGTACAAAGCACAAGGCCCTTGCGAGTCAGCGACTCGCAAGGGCCTTGAAGAAGACAGCGCCGCAGCGCGAAGCGGTCAGCGTCCGAGGTCTTTGGCGGACACGCCGCCGATGCCCCAGTTTTCCTTGGGCATGTCGTGCAGCCACACGCGCACGTTCTCCTTCGGCGCGTCGACGGCCTCGACGATGGCGCGGGTCACTTTCTCGATCAGCGCGCGCTTCTGTTCTTCGGTGCGGCCTTCGATGAGGTAGATCTGTGCAAAGGGCATTCGTGTACTCCTGCTGTGTGCTTCAGTGGTTGATGCAGATCAGACGAAGCGCAGGCCCACGCTGCCCATGCCCTGCACCTTCAGCGTGACGGCATCGCCCGCCTGCACGGCCACGGCCTCGGTGATGCCGCCCGACAGGATCAGCGTGCCCGCCGGAATCTCCTCGCCGCGCGCGCCCAGGTGGTTGGCCAGCATCGCGATCGCCGCGGCCGGGTGGCCGAGCACCGCGGCGCCCGCGCCGAAGGCCACGGGCTGGCCGTTCTTCTCCAGCACGATGCCCACGGTGCGCAGGTCGACCTCGCTCGCGGGCACGGCGCGCCCGCCCACCACGAAGCGCGAGGCCGAGGTGTTGTCGGCCACCACGCTCTTCAGGTCGAACTTGAAGTCGCGGTAGCGGCTGTCGATCACCTCGATGCCCGGCAGCACGAAGTCGGTGGCCGCGAGCACGGCACCGATGTGGCAGCCCGGGCCGCTGAGCGCGCGCTTCGTGACGAACGCGATCTCGGGCTCGACCTTCGGATGGATGAGATCGCTCACCTTGCACTCGCCGCCTTCGGGCAGCGCGTAGTTGTCGGCCATGAAGCCGAAGACCGGCGTGGTCACGCCCATCTGCTTCATCTTCGCGTGCGAGGTGAGCCCGGCCTTCAGCCCGATGATGCGGTGGCCGCGCGCGAGCTTGCGGCGGCGGATCTCGTTCTGGATGGCGTAGGCATCGTCCCAGTCCATCTCGGGATGTTCGTCGGTGATCTTGGGCGTGTCGCGCGCCTCGAGCTCGCAGGTCTCCAGGTGCTCGGCGAGCGCGGCGATGGTGTTCTTGTCGAGCTTCATGCCGCCACTCCTTCCTGTGGTTGCTGCACGGCCTGGCGTGCGCGGGCCAGCGTGATGGCCGTGTCTTCGATCATGTCTTCCTGGCCGCCGACCATGCCGCGTCGCCCCAGCTCCACCAGGATCTCGCGCGCGGGCACGCCGTACTTCTTCTCGGCGCGCTTGGCGAACAGCAGGAAGCTCGAGTACACGCCCGCATAGCCCAGCGTGAGCGAGTCGCGGTCGACGCGGATCATGTGGTCCATGATCGGCACGACGCGGTCCTCGGCCACGTCCTGGATGCGGAACACATCGACGCCGGTCTCGATGCCCATGCGGTCGCACACCGCCACGAACACCTCCATCGGCGTGTTGCCCGCGCCCGCGCCCAGGCCTGCGGCGGCAGCGTCGATGCGGTTGGCGCCGGCCGCAACGGCCGCGACCGAATTGGCCACGCCCATCGCGAGGTTGTGATGGCCATGAAAGCCCAGCTCGGTGTCGGCCTGGAGCGCCGCGCGCACCGCGCCGATGCGCGCCGTGACATCGTCCGGCAGCATGTGGCCGGCCGAGTCGGTCACGTAGATGCAGTTGGCGCCGTAGCCTTCCATGAGCAATGCCTGGCGCACCAGCGTCTCGGGCGAGGCCATGTGGGCCATCATGAGAAAGCCCACCGTGTCCATGCCGAGCCGGCGCGCCATCGTGATGTGCTGCTCGGACACGTCGGCCTCGGTGCAGTGCGTGGCCACGCGCACGGTGTGCACGCCCAGGCCGTGCGCCATGCGCAGATGGTCCACGGTGCCGATGCCAGGAATCAGCAGCGCCGACACCTTGGCCTGCTTCATCAGCGGGATCACGGCGCCCAGATACGCTTCGTCGGAATGCGCGGGAAAGCCGTAGTTGACCGAGCTGCCGCCCAGGCCGTCGCCGTGCGTCACCTCGATCAGCGGCACGCCCGCTTCGTCGAGCCCGCTGGCGATGTGCGTCATCTGTTCGAGCGTCATCAGGTGGCGCTTGGGGTGCATGCCGTCGCGCAGCGTCATGTCGTGCAGGGTGACGCGGCGGCCCTGCAGGTGGGTGTTCGTGGGGGTGGTCATGGGTGTGCTCCTAGGCCACGGCGGGCTCGGGTTGCGGGAGGCTGGCGAGCATCGCTTCGGCGAACATTTCGGCCGTGCGCGCCGCGGCGGCGGTCATGATGTCGAGGTTGCCGGCGTACTTGGGCAGGTAGTCGCCCAGGCCCTCGACCTCCAGGTAGATCGACACGCGGTGGCCGTCGAACACCGGTCCGTTCACGAGCTTGTAGCCCGGCACGTACTTGCGCACCTCGGCGATCATTTCGTGCACCGAGGCCATGATGCGCGCCTCGTCGGGCGGGCCTTCGGTGAGGCAGTGCACCGTGTCGCGCATGATCAGCGGCGGCTCGGCCGGGTTGACGATGATGATCGCCTTGCCCTTGGCCGCGCCGCCCACGCGCTCGACCGCACCGGCCGTGGTGCGCGTGAACTCGTCGATGTTCTTGCGCGTGCCCGGGCCGACCGAGCGGCTCGACACGGTGGCCACGATCTCGCCGTAGGCCACCGGCTGCACGCGCGACACCGCCGCCACCATCGGGATGGTGGCCTGCCCGCCGCAGGTGACCATGTTGACGTTGGCCGGCCGCGCACCGCCCGCCATGAGCAGGCTCTTGAGGTTGACCGGCGGCACGCAGAACGGACCGATGGCCGCCGGCGTGAGGTCGATCATGAGCACACCGAGCGCGTTGAGCTTGGCGCTGTTCTCGGCATGCACGTAGGCGCTGGTGGCGTCGAACGCGATCTGCACGCCGTCGGCCTGCACATGCGGCAAGAGACCGTCCACGCCCTCGGCCGTGGTCTTCAGGCCCATCTCGCCGGCGCGCTTCAGGCCATCGGATTCGGGGTCGATGCCCACCATCCACACGGGTTCGAGCACCGGGCTGCGCTGCAGCTTGGCGAGCAGGTCGGTGCCGATGTTGCCGGGGCCGATCAGCGCGCACTTGATCTTCGTTGGGGTCGTCATGGGGTTGTCTCCTTCAGTGGAAGCGCACCGAGCAGCCGCCGAGGCCGCCGATCGAGACGCGGAAGTTGTCGCCGGCCTTGGCGGGGAACATCGCTGCGAGCGCGCCCGACAGGATCACCTCGCCCGCCTTGAGCCCGATGCCCAGCGCGCCCAGCGTGTTGGCCAGCCACGCGACCGCATTCACCGGCGAGCCGAGCGCAGCGGCGCCCGCGCCGGTGGCGATGATTTCGCCGTTCTTCTCGAGCACCATGCCGCAGGTGGCCAGGTCGAGGCGGCGCGGATCGACCGCGTGGTCGCCGAGCACGAACACGCCGCAGGAGGCGTTGTCGGCCACGGTGTCGGCGATCTGGATCTTCCAGTCGCGGACGCGCGAATCGACGATCTCGAAACAGGGCATCACGCACTCGGTGGCGGCCAGCACGTCGGCGTTGCCGATGCCGGGGCCCATGAGGTCGCGCTTGAGCAGAAAGGCGATCTCGCCCTCGGCCTTGGGCTGGATGAGCGTGCGGCTGTCGATCGACTCGCCCTCGCCGATGACCATGCCGTCGAGCAGGTAGCCGAAGTCGGGCTGGAACACGCCCAGCATGTTCATCACGGCGCGCGAGGTCACGCCGATCTTCTTGCCGACGACGCGCTCGCCGGCGTCGAGTCGGCGCGCGATCATGCGTTGCTGCACGCCGTAGGCGTCGGCGATGGTGATGCCTGCGTGCCGGCTGGTGAGCGGCTCCACGACGCTGCGCTCGCGCAGCGCGTCGTAGAGCTCGTCGCCGAGCCGCTGGATGAGGGTGGGGTCCATGGGGGGTCTTTCCTTTGCTCTGTCTCGGGTGAATCAATCAATCGGTCAATCGGCTTCGTTCAGGAAGTCGCCGACCAGGCGGGCGAAGCGCGCGCTGTGCTCGATCTGCGTCCAGTGGCCGCAGCGGCCGAACACATGCAGCTGGCTGCGGGGAATCCACTGGCTCAGCGTGAGCGAGGTGGTCAGCGGGATCACCTGGTCTTCGCGGCCGTGGATCAGCAGCGTCTCGTGCGGCAGTGCGCGGATGGCAGCCTCCGGGCTCGCCATGGCATCGACCCAGCGCTGGCGCGGCGCCGGGAACATCGCGCCGAAGGTCTCCTGGAAGCCGGGCCGCGTGCTGGCCTCGTAGCGCAGCTGCGCGAGCTCGTCGGTGACGAGGGCGCGGTCGAACGCGAACACGTCCATGATCCGGCGCATGTTCGCGAACGAGGGCGTGTAGCCCCACACCGCGTCGAGCCCCGGCGTGATCGCGAACGGCACGCCCACGCTGCCCATGAGCACCAGCCGGCGCACGCGGTGCGGCGCGCGGATGGCGAGTGCCAATGCCAGCGCACCGCCGAAGGAGTTGCCCACCACGTCGGGGCGCTCGATGTCGAGCGCGTCGAGCAGGTCGAGCGCCTGCTGCACCCAGGCGTCCATGGTGTAGGCCGCGCCGGGCACGCGCTCGGTGAAGCCGAAGCCGGCCATGTCGGGCGCGATCACGCGGCGCGTCTGCGCGAGCACCGGCAGCACCAGCCGCCAGTTGGCCCACGCACTCACGCCCGGGCCCGAGCCGTGGATGAAGAGCACCGGCGCGCCCTCGCCCAGGTCGTGGACGTTGGTGTGGAACGCACCCGTGCGGATGCTGTTCGCGATTTCGGGGTTGCTCACCGCCGGGCCCTCACAGCTTGATGCAAACGTTGCGCAGCTC
Organism: Variovorax sp. FW305-3-2-15-B-LB1; assembly: GCF_058787635.1. NCBI lineage: Bacteria > Pseudomonadati > Pseudomonadota > Betaproteobacteria > Burkholderiales > Comamonadaceae > Variovorax > Variovorax sp. FW305-3-2-15-B-LB1. Next base: position 99,480 of record NZ_JBYSZY010000021.1, read on the forward strand.
GGTATAGAACTCGAGCGAATGCACGCCGCCTTCGCGGCCGATGCCCGACGACTTGGCACCGCCGAAGGCGGTGCGCAGGTCGCGCAGGAACCAGCTGTTGACCCAGCAGATGCCGACCTGCACCTGCTTGGCCACGCGGTGGGCGCGGCCCAGGTTCTCGGTCCACACGGTGGTCGCCAGGCCGTAGTCGGTGGCGTTGGCCAACGCGATGGCTTCTTCCTCGGTGTCGAAGGGCGCGATGTGGCAGCAGGGGCCGAAGATTTCCTCGCGGATCACCGAGGCCGTCTCGGGCAGGCCGGTCCAGATGGTGGGCTGCACCCAGTTCCCCTCGGCCAGCGCACCCTTCATGGATGGCACGCCGCCGCCGGTGACGACGGTGGCGCCTTCCTTCACGGCCTTCGCGTAGTACGACAGCACCTTCTGCTGGTGCTCGCGCGAGATCAGCGGGCCGATGCCCACGCCGACTTCTTCCGACGGCCCCGGCTTGAGCGCCTCGGCCTTGGCCTTGAGCGCCGCGACGAACTTGTCGAAGATCGGCCGCTGCACGTAGACGCGCTCGGTGCCCAGGCACACCTGGCCGCAGTTCTCGAAGGCCGAGCGCGTGATGCCGGCCACGGCCTTGTCGAAATCGGCGTCGGCGAACACGATGCCGGCGTTCTTGCCGCCCAGCTCGAAGGACACGGGCCGCACGCCCTTGGCGGCCGCCCCCATGATGGCCTCGCCGGTGCGCGTCTCGCCCGTGAAGGTGATGCCGTCCACGCCCGGGTGCGTGGTGAGGAACTCGCCGGCCGAGTCGGGCCCGAAGCCGTGCACCACGTTGTAGACGCCGGGCGGGATGCCGACCGCGTTCATCACCTCGCCCAGCAGCGTGGCGGTGGCCGGCGTTTCTTCCGAAGGCTTGACCACCACCGTGTTGCCGCAGGCCAGCGCGGGGCCGACCTTCCAGGTCATGAGCAGCAGGGGCAGGTTCCACGGACACACGACGCCGATCACGCCCAGCGGCGAGCGCACGGCGTAGTTCAGCGCCTGCCCGCCGTCGGGCGTCGTCATCTCGAAGCTCTCGGTGGGTACGTTCTTCACGATGTCGGCAAACACCTTGAAGTTGGCCGCGCCGCGCGGGATGTCGACGTGCGAGGCCAGCGCGTGCGGCTTGCCGGTGTCGGCCATCTCGGCCGCCAGGAAGTCGTCGAAGCGCCGGTTGATCTCGTCGGCCACGGCATGCAGCAGCTCGACGCGGCGCGCGACGCTCATGCGGCCCCACTCGCCATTGAGCGCCGCGCGTGCGGCGCGCACGGCCGCATCGACCTCGCTGCGGCCGGCCTCGTGCACCTTGCCGATGACGCGGTTGTCCACCGGCGCGCGGTTGTCGAAGGTCTTCGTCGTGGCGACGAACTCGCCGCCGATGAAGTTCATGAACTGTTTCATCGCACCGTCTCCTTCAGGTCACCACGCTCAGGAAGTTCTCGTTGAGCTTGCGGTCGTGATAGAAGATCGCGCGCCCGAGTTCGTCGTCGGTCCACACCAGCGGCGGCTTGTCGGGGTAGAAGATGTAGCCGCCCGAGAACACCTCGTTGCGGTTGCCGCTCGGGTCGAAGAAGTAGATGGTTTCGCCGCGCGTGATGCCGTGGCGCGTGGGGCCGATGTCCAGCGACACGCGCTTCTTGGTGATGATGTCGGCCGCCTTGAGCACCTCGCCCCAGTTGTCGAGCAGGAACGAGGCGTGGTGGAACTTGTTCTTCTCGGGGTGGCGGATGAAGGCGATGTCGTGCGGCTTGGTCGAGCAGGTGAGAAAGGCCGCGATGTACATGCGCTCGGGGCCCGCCACCACGCTCTCGGCCAGCTGGAAGCCCAGCACCTCGGTGAACAGCTTCATGGTGCCGTCGAGGTCGTCGCCGTACAGCAGGCAGTGGTCGAAGCGCGAGGGCGCCATGCCCTTGAGGTCGTCGGGGTAGACCTCGGGGTTTTCATACGGCATGCCGTTGCCGACCTTCTCCTTCTCGGCGAAGAGCTCGATGGCATGGCCGGTGGGCACGGTGAAGCGAAAGCGCGGGCCGGTGCGCAGGTGCTCGCCGGCGTCGATCCACTGCATGTCGGTGGCCAGGCCGCTGGCCTTCAGGTCGGCGGCGAGCTGGTCGAGCGTGGCGGGCGAGTCGACGCGAAAGCCCATGAAGTCCATGCCGGCCTCGTCGGCTTCGCGCAGCACGACGCTGTGGTGGTCGTGTTCGTCCCAGGCCTTGAGGTAGATGCGACCCTGCGCATCGCGCCCGGTTTCGATCAGGCCCAGCACATCGCGGTAGTGCATGAGGGCGGCCCCGAGGTCGAGCACGCGCAGTTGCACGTGTCCGGGGCGAATGATGCCAGTGAGTGCCATGGAAGTCTCCTTTGGTGGGTGAGGGAAAGGTTCAGGTGGGGGAACGGGGAACGGCGGGCTGCGACGCGGCCAGGCGCCGCTCGATGCAGCGCGCCAGCTTCTCGACGGCGCGCAGGGCCAGGTCGCTCTGCGGGTAGGCGCGGCAGGCCAGCACGTAGCCCTGCGCTTCTTCTTCGGCGCTGACGTGGCAGCGGCTCATGCGCTCGCGGCGCACGGCGCCCGACTCGATGCGCACCTTGCACACGCCGCAACCGCCGCCGCGGCAGCCGACCGGGATGCCCTTGCGGCCAAGCTGCTCCATGCCGCCGAGCAGGGTCTGGTCGGCGCGGCACAGGTAGTGCTCGTGGGTGTTGCCGATGGCGACGGAAAAGCGCATGACCGGCTCCACGTCACAACGCCTTGAAGAGCGGGCTGCGCGGCGCTGCAGAGGCCGCATCGGCAGCGGTGAAGAATTTCTCGGTGTAGATGTCGCGCTCGAACAGGCGGCCCTGCATCAGCGTGGCGATGCAGGCCTCGGTCATTGGCGGCGGCCCGCACAGGTAGGCCTTGTGGCCGCGGAAGTCGTTCGCGAAGTGGGCCTTCAGCGCCTCGTGCGCGAAGCCGCGCGCCCCATGCCAGTCGCTGTCGGCCGGCAGGTCGGACAGCACGGGCACGTAGGTGAAGTTGGGGTGCCGCTCGGCGAGCTGCTCGAAGAGCGCGCGGTAGTACAGCTCTTCGGTGTTGCGCGCGCCCTGCACCAGCGTGATCGGCAAGGTGCAGCCTTCGGCCAGCAGGTCGAGCACCATCGACTTCGGACTCGACAGGCCCGAGCCGCCGGCCACGAAGATCATCGGCAGCCCCGCCGACTTGCGCACGAAGAAGCGGCCGTTGGGTGCGGTGAAGCGCAGCCGCTGGCCCACCTGCAGTTCGTCGTGCAGCCATCCCGTGGCGCGGCCGTTGGGCACGCGGCGGATGTGCAGCTCGACGAGGTGGTCGTCGGGTGCGTTGGCGATCGAGAAGGCGCGCGCGCCCTCCACGCCCGGCACGTGCAGCATCACGTACTGGCCGGCCTGGAACGGTGCTGGCCGGTCGGTGCGCAGCCACAGGCCGCGGATGGTGGGCGTGAGCATGCGGGCCTCGACCAGCTCGGCGTCGAAGTCTTCCAGTGGCAGGAACTGCGCGTCGGGGTCTTCGTCGATCTCGGCCTCGATGACCAGGTCGGCCTGCGCCATCGCGCAGCACGCGAGGATCTTGCCGTCGTCGCGCTCGAAGTCCATGAGCGCGAAGTTGGACGCGTCGCCGTGCTCGCACTCGCCTTCGAGCACCTGCACCTTGCAGGTGCCGCACACGCCGTGGCCGCAGGCGTGGGGCAGCCACACGCCGGCGCGCAGACAGGCGTCGAGCACGGTCTGTCCGTCGCGCGCCGCCACGGCCTGGCCGAGCGGCTCGATCATGATCTGGAAGCTCATGGCAAGGCCCTCCTTCCTGTGCTCAGCTGAACGAGCCGCCGATGCCCGTGAGCCCGGGCGTTCGAAAACGCAGCGCCGACTTGTGGACCAGGCCGTTGTCGGCCAGCGACTTCGCCGCGTCGGGCGCGAAGGGCTTGCCGGAGTCGAACCATTCGACCTTCGACCAGTCGACCTTTTCGAAGTCGGGGTGGCTGCCGTACACGCCGGGCAGCACGTCGCTGATGAGCGCGCCGAAGGGCATGGCCGCGGGCAGCGGCAGGCACACGGGGGCGCAGAAGAGCAGGTGGTCTTCCCAGCCGATGTAGAGCAGGCGGTTGCCGTGGAAGCGGTCTTCGCTGTCCATGACGGTGCCGGTGTAACCGGGGGCGAGTGCAACAACAGACATGTTGGTCTCCTTGTTTCGGGGTGAGCGCCGCCCACGCCGTGCGTGGGGCACGGCGGGAGCGCGGGGGTCGATGAG
>NZ_JBYSZY010000022.1:0-103050 GCF_058787635.1 Variovorax sp. FW305-3-2-15-B-LB1
CCCCATCACCCCCGCCCTGCCCTGGGACCAGGCCCGCTGGCCGACCGTGACCTTCGAGGCGGCCAAGGACAGCGTGGACGTGCTGATCGAGCTGGGCGGCCAGATCGACGCCGACCAGACCGACCACCTCAAGCGTCGCGGCGCGCGGCTGGTGTCGTACTGCTGCGGCTTCGAGTACGTGCACGCGATGGAGTCGATGCTGTTCGGCAAGCCGCTGTGGGGCCGCAACCTGTTCATCAACCAGCGCTACGACGACATCTGGATGGTTCCGCAGGTGGCCCACATCAGCCAGCCCTACTTCGAGGTGCTGCGCCGCGCCGAGGCGCGCGCCGTGCCTTTCGTCTGGAGCCCGGTGTTCCTGCAAGAGCGTGCCCGCGCCCTGCCCGACGGCGGCGCCTACCAGCCGCGCAGCGGCCCGCGGCGGCTCAGCGTGATGGAGCCGAACATCAACGTGGTGAAGTTCTGCGTCTACCCGATCCTGATCGCCGAGCTGGCGTACCGCACCCGCCCCGACGCGATCGCGCTGCTGCAGGTCACGAACGTGGAGCGCATGGCCAAGGACAGCATGGAGTTCATCACGCTGATGAACCAGCTCGACCTGGTGCGCCAGCACAAGGCGGTCTTCCTGGGCCGGCACGAAACCCCGGTGTTCCTGGCGCAGAACACCGACATCGTGGTCTCCCACCAATGGGAGAACCCGCTCAACTACTTCTACCTCGAGACCTGCTGGCAGGGCTATCCGCTGGTGCACAACGCCCACCTGTGCGCGGACCTGGGCTACTACTACGCAGAAAACGACGTGGCCGCGGGCAGCGCCCGCGTGCTCGAGGCCATCGACGGGCACGACGCCCAGGCCCAGGCCTACCGCGACCGGCAACGCGCGTTGATCGCGCGCTACCTGCCCGGCGACGCAGTGGCCACGCAGACCTACGACATCCTGCTGCAGGGCCTGATGCAGCGCCCTGCCCGCTAGCCAGACCCTCGCCCCACGGAGCCCCCTCGCATGCTCGATCCGTCCGAACTCCGGCACTTCTATCCCGTGATCGTGACGCCGAGCCACGACGGCAAGTTCTTCCAGAACTACGTGGCGTCGCTGCTGAACTTCACCGTGAGCGCCGAGCGTGCCGGCATGAAGGTGCAGGTGCTGATGCACCAGGGCGAGAGCCTGGTCACACGCGCGCGCAACAACTGCGTGGCCCAGTTCCTGGCCAGCACCGAGTGGACCCACCTGTTCTGGATCGACGCGGACATCGGCTTCTCGGCCGAGGCAGCGTTCCGCCTGCTGCTGTCGGGCTACGACATCGCCGCCGGCGTCTACCCGCTCAAGCGCGAAGACTGGCCAGCCGGCGGCGTGGCGGCCGGCACCACGCAGCAGCAGTTCGAGGCCGCGTTCACGCGCTACACGGTCAATGCCAAGGCCGAAGAAGGCGCATCGCAGATCGAGCTCGAGGTGCAGCCCGACGGTTTCATGAAGATGACCGAGGCGCCCACGGGCTTCATGGCGATCCGGCGCGGCGTGTTCGAGCGGCTCATGGCCGCCTATCCCGACCTGCAGTACGTGCCCGACAGCATCGGCGAAGCCGACCGCGGACTGCACTACCGCTTCTTCGACGTGATGGTCGACCCGATCACGCGGCGCTACCTGTCGGAAGACTACGGCTTCTGCCGGCTGTGGTCAGGGCTGGGCGAATCGATCTACATCGACGCCAACTCGAACCTGACCCACCAGGGCGCCAAGCTGTACCGCGGCGATTTCGCCCATTCGCTGCAGGCCTCGCTGCCCTACGCGGTGGGCGGCCCCGCCGGGATGGCGATGGTGCTGAAGGGCCAGGAACACCTGAAGCCGAATCCGCCGCCGGGCTGACACCGACAGCGAACGCCCATGAAAAAGCCCCGCCGAAGCGGGGCTTTTTCATGGGGCCGGCAAATCGCTCGCCGGCTACAAAGACCCTCAGGCCGTGACCGTGTCCGCCACGCCCTTGTAGTCCTCGATCTTGTCGAAGTTCAGGTACTGGTAGATCTGCGCGCTGGACGCATCGATCACGCCCGTGGCGGCCATGTACTCCTCGCGGGTCGGGATGCGACCCAGGCGCGAGCAGATGGCGGCCAGTTCGGCCGAGCCCAGGTACACGTTCGTGTTCTTGCCCAGGCGGTTCGGGAAGTTGCGGGTGCTGGTCGACATCACCGTCGCGCCTTCGCGCACCTGTGCCTGGTTGCCCATGCACAGCGAGCAGCCCGGCATTTCGGTGCGCGCGCCCGCGTTGCCGAACACGCCGTAGTGGCCTTCTTCGGTGAGCTGCTGTGCGTCCATCTTGGTCGGCGGTGCGATCCACAGCTTGACCGGGATGTCGCGCTTGCCTTCGAGCAGCTTCGACGCGGCGCGGAAGTGGCCGATGTTGGTCATGCACGAGCCGATGAACACTTCGTCGATGGTGGCACCGGCCACGTCGCTCAGCGTCTTCACGTCGTCCGGGTCGTTCGGGCAGGCCACGATGGGCTCGTGGATCTCGGCCAGGTCGATCTCGATGACGGCCGCGTACTCGGCGTCGGCGTCACCCTTGAGCAGCTGCGGGTCCTTGAGCCAGGCTTCCTGCGCGGCGATGCGGCGTGCCAGCGTGCGGGCGTCGGCGTAGCCTTCGGCAATCATCCACTTCATCAGCGTGATGTTGCTGTTGATGTACTCCTGGATCGGTTCCTTGTTCAGGTGCACCGTGCAACCGGCGGCCGAGCGTTCGGCCGAGGCGTCGCTCAGCTCGAAGGCTTGCTCCACCTTCAGGTCGGGCAGGCCTTCGATCTCGAGGATGCGGCCCGAGAAGATGTTCTTCTTGCCTTGCTTGGCCACGGTCAGCAGGCCCGACTTGATGGCGTACAGCGGAATCGCGTTGACTAGGTCACGCAGCGTGACGCCGGGCTGCATCTTGCCCTTGAAGCGCACGAGCACCGATTCGGGCATGTCCAGCGGCATCACGCCGGTGGCGGCCGCGAAGGCCACGAGGCCGGAGCCCGCGGGGAAGCTGATGCCGATGGGGAAACGGGTGTGGCTGTCGCCGCCCGTGCCCACGGTGTCGGGCGTCAGCAGGCGGTTGAGCCAGCTGTGGATCACGCCGTCGCCCGGACGCAGCGAGACGCCGCCGCGGTTGGCCATGAACTCGGGCAGTTCGTGGTGCATCTTGACGTCGACCTTCTTCGGGTACGCCGCCGTGTGGCAGAACGACTGCATGACGAGGTCGGCCGAGAAGCCCAGGCAGGCCAGGTCCTTCAGCTCGTCGCGGGTCATCGGGCCGGTGGTGTCCTGCGAGCCGACCGAGGTCATCTTGGGCTCGCAGTACGTGCCCGGGCGCACGCCCTGGCCTTCGGGCAGGCCGCAGGCGCGGCCGACCATCTTCTGTGCGAGCGAGAAGCCCTTCTTGGTGTCGACCGGGCTTTGCGGCAGGCGGAACAGCGTGGAGACCGGCAGGCCCAGCGCCTCGCGCGCCTTGGCCGTGAGGCCGCGGCCGATGATCAGCGGAATGCGGCCGCCGGCGCGCACTTCGTCGAACAGCACGTCGCTCTTGACCTGGAATTCGGCGATGACCTTGCCGTCCTTCAGGGCCTTGCCTTCGTAGGGACGCAGCTCGACCACGTCGCCCATGTTCATCTGCGTCACGTCGAGCTCGATGGGCAGTGCGCCCGAGTCTTCCATCGTGTTGTAGAAGATGGGAGCGATCTTGCCGCCGAGGCAGACGCCGCCGAAACGCTTGTTCGGCACGAAGGGAATGTCTTCGCCGGTGAACCACAGCACCGAGTTGGTGGCGCTCTTGCGCGACGAACCCGTGCCGACCACGTCACCGGCGTAGGCCACGAGGTGGCCGCGCGCGCGCAGGTCTTCGATGAACTTCACCGGGCCGCGCTTGCCGTCTTCTTCAGGGACGATGCCGGGACGGGCGTTCTTGTGCATCGCCAGGGCGTGCATCGGAATGTCGGGACGCGTCGTCGCATCAGGAGCGGGCGACAGGTCGTCGGTGTTGATTTCGCCAGCGACCTTGAAGATGCTGACGGTGATGCTCTGCGGCACTTCGGGGCGGCTGGTGAACCACTCGGCATCGGCCCAGCTTTGCAGCACGCCCTTGGCGTGGGCGTTGCCCTTGTCGGCCTTTTCCTTGACGTCGTGGAACTGGTCGAACATCAGCAGGGTCTTCTTCAGGCCTTCGGCTGCGACGGCGCCGACTTCGGCGTCGTCCAGCAGGTCGATCATGGGGCTGATGTTGTAGCCGCCGAGCATGGTGCCGAGCAGTTCAGTGGCGCGGGCGCGCGAGATGAACGCGTTCTTCTCGGTGCCGTGGGCCACGGCCGCGAGGTAGCTCGCCTTGACCTTGGCGGCGTCGTCGACGCCGGCGGGCACACGGTAGGTGAGCAGGTCCAGCAGGAAGGCGCCGTCCTTGGCGTTCGCGCTCTTCAGGAGCTCGATCGCTTCGGCGGTCTGCTTCGCGCTCAGGGGCAGCGGCGGGATACCAAGCGCGGCGCGTTCGGCAACATGATCAACGTAGGCTTGCAACATCTTCTTTTCTCCGGAAACTAGGCTATCGGGCGTGCGCTGCGGTCTCAAGCGGCCAAGCAAGAGCCGCGCCGCACCCCGGGTTCGGTGCTCTTCTTACTTCTTGGCTGCGTCGGCACCTTCGAAAAGGGCCTTCGGCGGGTTCTTCTTCATCTCGTCGGCAAAGGCGACCTGGGCGGCGGTCTGGCATTCGTCGGCAATGCGCAGGCCGGCCTTCTGATTCATCAGCATCGACTTGTTGCCCAGCTGGAGCCACATGGCGCCGGCACGCGGGTCTTCGAGGCGGATGGCGCCGGTGCGGCTTTCGACCGGGTGCATGCGGTACTTCAGGCCCTTGGTGGTCACGGTGAAGAAGCCGGGCTTCTTCTCGTCGGGCGTGACGGTCACGTCGGCGCCGAGTTCGCACTGCGCCTTGCCGATGGACACGCGTTGCGCCACGGCCAGGTCGGACTCGGACAGCACGATGTTGGTGTCGTCGGCGATCGGCGTGACCTCTTCGACAGCCTTGGCCGCCTTGCGGGTCACCTGGCGCTTCGGCGGGGTCTTCTTGGCTTCGGCCTTGGCCGCGGCCGGCTTGGTGGCGGTGGCGTTCTGCGCCACGGCGGCGAAAGGCAGGGCCAGCGCAACGGCGGCGATCAGTGCAATTTTCTTCATGAGCGGGGTTCCTTCAGGCTGATTCAGTGGGTTTCAGGAGACCGCGATGCAAACCAGGCTTTCGCCTCGGAGGGCAACGCGCGCCCTGTTGCGTGGGCGCGCGTCAGGACCTGCCAGAAGTGGCGGTAGCTCGCGCGGTCGTGCAATGTGCCATCAATTTGTGTCGGTGCCCAATCCGCGTCTGCGGCTTTTGTAATGATTTTTGTGGCAATTTGAATCTGCGCCTCGTCGGGCGCGAAGGCCTCGAGGATCGGCCGGATCTGGTTCGGGTGGATGCTCCACATGCGCGTGTAGCCGAATTCGGTGGCCGCCTTGCGGGCCGCCAGGCGCATCGCATCCATGTCATTGAACTCGGTGACCACGCAGTGCGAAGGCACCTTGCCGTAGGCATGCGCGGCCGACGCCAATGCCAGCTTGGCACGCACGACCAACGGATGGCTGAACTGCCCCGCCGCGCCCATGCCGTCGGCGGGAATGGCGCCGGCATGCGCCGACACGAAATCCATGAGGCCGAAGCTCAGCGACTGCACGCGCGGGTGCGCGGCGATCTCGAAGGCGTTGTGCACCGCCAGCGGCGATTCGATGAGCACGTGCAGCGGCAGCGCGCCGGCATCGGCGGCGTCCAGTGCGGCAACAGCCTGACACACATCGGCCACGGATTCGACCTTGGGCACCATGAGGTGGCTCAGCCGATGGCCGGCGCGTCCGGCGATGGTGACCACGTCGCCGGCAAAGGCCGGGTGGTCGACCGGGTGCACGCGCACGCCGACGCGCATGCCGGGCTGGGCGGCCAGCGCGAGCTCGGTGACGAGCGCGGCATGCTCCGCTTCGCCGCCGACCGGGGCGCCGTCTTCGCAGTCGAGGGTGACATCGAACACGCAGGCGCCGAACTCCTGCGCCATCTCGGCCTGGAGCGCGAGGCTCTTCTTCATGCGGGCTTCGACGCCGCTGTAGTGGTCGCACACCGGCAAGGTCACGGCGCCGGCCTGTGCGCCGAGCAGCACGTCCGCGGGATGGGCGGCGTTCTTGGTGGTCATGCGTCTTTTTTCTTGTGCGCCACGATGAACATGCGCGGGAAGGCGAGCAGGCGCTTGCCGTCGGTGCGCACCGGGTAGGCCTCGTCCACCCGGCGTTCGTATTCGGCGAGGTAGCTCGCCTGCAGGTCGGGCGGCAGGCGGTCGACAAAAGGCTTCAGGCCCGTGCCGCGCACCCATTCGACGATGGCCGCGGCGTTGGCCATCGGGTGCTGGTAGATGGTGTGCCAGACATCGACATGGGCCGCACGCGCGGCCAAGAGGTCGTAGTAGCCGCCGAGCGGCAGCAGCAAGGTGCGCAGCTTGTCGGCGTCGCCGATGGGCTCGGCCCAGGGCGCTTCGGCCGCCACCGCGCGCATCAGGCGGTGCGTGGGCTCCTGGCGGTTGTCGGGCATCTGGACGGCGAGCACGCCGCCCGGGGCCAGCGCGTCGAACAGGCGGGCGATCAGCGTCTCGTGATCCGGCACCCATTGCAGGGACGCGTTGGCATAAATGAGATCGGGCGCTTCTGTTTCACGCTGCGCCCAGGTCGCGATGTCGCTCAACTCGAAGCGCGCCGCCGGCAGGCGCTCGCGCGCGCTGACCAGCATGGCTTCGGAGTTGTCGGTGCCCGTGACTTGCGCTGAGGGGAACCGATGTGCCAGCAGCTCAGTGGAATTGCCCGGTCCGCATCCGAGGTCGACCACATGGGCGGCCTCGGCAAGCGGGACCCGCGCCAGGAGTTCCTGTGCGGGCCGGGTGCGCTCGTCCTCGTAGCGACGGTAGAGCGCGGGGTTCCAGTCGAGCATGCGGGCGGCTTGCTTGACTTACAGCAGGTGGGCGACGCCGGCGCGTTCGCCTTCGAGCTCTTCGAGCGTCTTGTTGATGCGTTCCTGGCTGAATGCGTCGATCTCGAGGCCTTCGACCAGCTTGTACTCACCGTTTTCGCAGGTGACCGGGAAGCCGAACATCACGTCCTTCGGAATGCCGTACTGGCCGTCCGACGGGATGCCCATCGTGACCCACTTGCCGTTGGTGCCCAGGGCCCAGTCGCGCATGTGGTCGATGGCGGCGTTGGCGGCCGAGGCAGCCGACGACAGGCCGCGGGCTTCGATGATGGCCGCGCCGCGCTTGCCGACGGTCGGCAGGAAGGTGTTGGCGTTCCATTCCTGGTCGTTGATCATCTTGGCGACGCTTTCGCCGTTGATGGTCGCAAAGCGGTAGTCGGCGTACATCGTGGGCGAGTGGTTGCCCCAGACGGTGAGCTTCTCGATGTCGGCCACGGCCTTGCCGGTCTTGGCGGCGATCTGGCTGGCAGCGCGGTTGTGGTCCAGGCGCAGCATGGCGGTGAAGTTCTTGCGCGGCAGGTCCGGTGCCGACTTCATGGCGATGTAGGCGTTGGTGTTGGCGGGGTTGCCGACGACCAGCACCTTCACGTTGCGCGAAGCGACAGCGTTCAGTGCCTTGCCCTGTGCCGTGAAGATGGCGCCGTTGACGGCCAGCAGCTCGGCACGTTCCATGCCGGGGCCGCGGGGGCGCGAACCGACCAGCAGGGCGTAGTCGGCGTCCTTGAAGGCGGTCATCGGGTCGCCGTGGGCTTCCATGCCGGCCAGCAGCGGGAAGGCGCAGTCGTCGAGCTCCATCATCACGCCCTTGAGCGCCTTCTGGGCCTTCTCGTCGGGGATTTCGAGCAGTTGCAGGATGACCGGCTGGTCTTTGCCGAGCATTTCGCCGGAAGCGATACGGAACAACAGGGCGTAACCGATTTGACCGGCGGCACCGGTAACGGCAACGCGGACAGGCTTTTTGCTCATGGGAAGACTCCAGAAGGTGGTGAAACGGGTTAGCGCTCTCGTGGGGCGCCGCGGTCCAGCGGGGGGGAAGCTTTCCCGCGGCGCGGGACCGGGCCGCATTTTAAGCCGATTCGACAAAGGCCGTCTTATGTCTTATATAAGATATCCTCTGGGGGTCCGCCACGGCGCACCCCACCGCTGCCATGAACACGCCCTCCACCCTCGACGAGCCCACGACGCCGTCCTTCAGTCCGCTCTACCAGCAGATCAAGACCCTGATCCTGCAGAGCCTGCAGGCCGGCGAGTGGAAGCCGGGCGAGCCCATCCCCAGCGAGATGGATCTGGCCGTGCGCTACCGCGTGAGCCAGGGCACGGTGCGCAAGGCGATCGACGAGCTGGCGGCCGAAAACCTGGTGGTGCGCCGCCAGGGCAAGGGCACCTTCGTGGCCACGCATGCCGAACAGCATGTGCAGTACCGTTTTCTCAAGCTCGTACCCGACGCCGGCAGCCCGAGCGCCGAAGGCCCGGCCGAGCGCACCATCGTCGACTGCAAGCGCCTGCGCGCCTCGGCCGACGTGGCGCGCGCGCTGAGCCTGCGCACCGGCGACGCCGTGCTGCAGGTGCGCCGCGTGCTCGCCTATGGCGGCGTGCCGACCATCCTCGAAGACCTCTGGCTGCCCGGCGCGCCCTTCAAGGGCCTCACGGCCGACCGGCTGCGCGCCTGGCCCGGCCCGATGTACGCGATGTTCGAAACCGAATTCGGCGTGCGCATGGTGCGCGCCGAAGAAAAGATCCGCGCCGTGCTGCCCGATGCCGAACAGGCGCAGCTGCTCGACGTGCCGCTGCAGATGCCGCTGCTCAGCGTGGAGCGCGTGGCGCACACGTACCACGACATGCCGATGGAACTGCGCCGCGGCCTGTACCGCACCGACACCCACCACTACCGCAACCAGCTGGGCTGATCCGATGGCGCCGAAGAACCTCGCCCGCGCGGGCACAAACGCGCACACTCAGCCCGCGCAACGCGACCTCGAGCCCCGAGCATCCGACTGCCGCAGTGCGTTGACTCCTGTGCGTCCGATGCGCGATGGTGCATTGCAATAGAATTTTGCGTTGTTTGCATTCCGCAGAAGAAACAAAAGCGTTCGCTCTCAGAACAAGCCAACAAGTCACAAAGCCACGAAAGCCATCTCCCTATGACAGAGCTTGCAACTCCCCCCCGGCCGCCGCGTCGCGAATTCCGGAACATCAACGCCTTCACCGATCTCACGACCTACCGGCTGCCGCCGGCCGGCATCGTGTCGATCCTGCACCGCGTGAGCGGTGTGCTGATGTTCCTGCTGATGCCCTTCATCATCTGGATGTTCGACACCTCGCTGTCATCTGACTATTCGTTCGCGAAATTCAAGTCTGCTTTCAACATCGGCGTCGGCTTCGCTCCGGGATGGTTCTTCAAGCTCGTCGCACTGGCCCTCATCTGGGCCTACCTGCACCACTTCATCGCCGGCCTGCGTCACCTCTGGATGGACGTGAGCCACTCCGCCGTGACGAAGGAATTCGGTCACAGCTCGGCCATCTTCACGCTGGCTGCGAGCATCATCCTCACGCTGGTGCTTGGCGCCAAGCTGTTCGGCCTGTACTGAGAAGGAGCCACCCATGTCTGTGAATTACGGCTCCAAGCGCATCGTCGTCGGCGCGCACTACGGTCTGCGCGACTGGCTCAGCCAGCGCATCACCGGCGCCCTGATGGCGCTGTTCACGATCATCCTGCTCGCGCAGCTGATCTTCTCGCGCGGCCCCATCGGTTACGACCTGTGGGCCGGCATCTTCGCCGCACAGTGGATGAAGGTCCTGACCTTCTCCGTGATCGTTGCCCTGCTCTATCACGTGTGGGTCGGCATGCGCGACGTGTGGATGGACTACGTCCAGCCTGTCGCCATCCGCCTCGTGCTGCAAGTTTTCACCATCGTCTGGCTTGTCGGTTGTGCGGGTTGGGCCATTCAAGTGCTTTGGAAGATCTGACCCACCATGACCTACACAAAAGAAAACATCACCAAGCGCAAGTTCGACGTCGTCATCGTCGGTGCCGGCGGCTCCGGCATGCGCGCCTCGCTGCAACTCGCCCGTGCCGGCCTCAACGTGGCCGTGCTCTCCAAGGTGTTTCCGACCCGTTCGCACACCGTCGCGGCCCAGGGCGGCGTGGGCGCCTCGCTCGGCAACATGAGCGAGGACAACTGGCACTACCACTTCTACGACACGATCAAGGGTTCCGACTGGCTCGGCGACCAGGACGCGATCGAGTTCATGTGCCGTGAAGCCCCGAAGGTCGTGTACGAGCTCGAACACTTCGGCATGCCCTTCGACCGCAACCCCGACGGCACGATCTACCAGCGTCCGTTCGGCGGCCACACCGCCAACTACGGCGAGAAGGCCGTGCAACGCGCCTGCGCCGCGGCCGACCGCACCGGCCACGCGATGCTGCACACGCTCTACCAGAAGAACGTGGAAGCCCGCACCCAGTTCTTCGTCGAATGGATGGCGCTCGACCTCATCCGCGACAACGAAGGCGACGTGGTCGGCGTCACGGCCCTCGAAATGGAAACCGGCGACCTGCACATCCTGCAGGCCAAGACCGTGCTGCTGGCCACCGGCGGCGCAGGCCGCATCTTCGGTGCGTCCACCAACGCGTTCATCAACACCGGCGACGGCCTGGGTATGGCCGCACGTTCGGGCATCCCGCTGCAGGACATGGAGTTCTGGCAGTTCCACCCCACCGGCGTGGCCGGCGCGGGCGTGCTGCTGACCGAAGGCTGCCGCGGCGAAGGCGCCATCCTGCTGAACAGCAACGGCGAACGCTTCATGGAGCGCTACGCGCCCACCCTGAAGGACCTGGCACCGCGCGACTTCGTGTCGCGCTCGATGGACCAGGAAATCAAGGAAGGCCGTGGCTGTGGTCCCAACAAGGACTACATCCACATGAAGCTGGACCACCTGGGTGCCGACACCATCCACAAGCGGCTGCCGTCGGTCTACGAGATCGGCATCAACTTCGCCAACGTCGACGTCACCAAGGAACCGATTCCCGTGGTGCCCACCATCCACTACCAGATGGGCGGCATCCCGACGAACATCAACGGCCAGGTCGTCATCCAGAAGGGTGAAGACAACAGCGCCGTAGTGAACGGCCTGTACGCGGTGGGCGAATGCTCCTGCGTGAGCGTGCACGGCGCCAACCGCCTGGGCACCAACTCGCTGCTCGACCTGCTGGTGTTCGGCCGCGCGGCCGGCAACCACATCGTCGAGTTCAACGACAAGCTCAAGGAACACAAGGAACTGCCCAAGGATGCGGCCGACCGCACCCTGCAGCGCCTGAACGAACTCGAAGCCTCCACCGGCGGCGAATACGCCCAGGACGTGGCCGGCGAGATCCGCGCCGTCATGCAGCAGCACGCCGCCGTGTTCCGCAAGCAGGCCTCGATGGACGAAGGCGTGGTCAAGATCGCCGCCGTGCGCGAGCGCGTCAAGTCGATCGGCCTGAAGGACAAGTCCAAGGTGTTCAACACCGCCCGCATCGAAGCACTGGAAGTCGACAACCTGATCGAAGTGGCGCAGGCCACCATGGTCTCGGCCGCCGCCCGCAAGGAATGCCGCGGCGCCCACACGGTGGAAGACTACGAGCGTCCCGCGGACGACCCGGTCGCACCGCTGGGCCGCGACGACGCCAACTGGATGAAGCACACGCTCTGGTACAGCGCGGACAACCGCCTCTCGTACAAGCCCGTCAAGCTGCAGCCGCTGACGGTGGCATCCGTGCCGCCCAAGGTCCGCACGTTCTAAGAATATTTACAAGGTCCATACGATGAAGCGCACATTCCAGATCTACCGCTACGACCCGGACAAGGACGCCAAGCCCTACATGCAGACGGTCGAGGTCGAACTCGACGGCCATGAACGCATGCTGCTGGACGCCCTGATGAAGCTCAAGGCGCAAGACCCGACGCTGTCGTTCCGCCGCTCGTGCCGCGAAGGCGTCTGCGGCTCCGACGCGATGAACATCAACGGCAAGAACGGTCTGGCCTGCCTGACCAACATGAACACGCTCAAGGGCACCGTCGTGCTCAAGCCGCTGCCGGGCCTGCCCGTCATCCGCGACCTGATCGTCGACATGACCCAGTTTTTCAAGCAGTACAACTCGATCAAGCCGTACCTGCAGAACGACACCGTGCCGCCCGAGAAGGAACGCCTGCAGTCGCCCGAAGAGCGTGAAGAGCTCGACGGCCTGTACGAGTGCATCCTGTGCGCGAGCTGCTCCACGAGCTGCCCGAGCTTCTGGTGGAACCCCGACAAGTTCGTCGGCCCGGCCGGCCTGCTGCAGGCCTACCGCTTCATCGCCGACAGCCGCGACGAAGCCACCGCCGAGCGCCTGGACAACCTGGAAGACCCGTACCGCCTGTTCCGCTGCCACACGATCATGAACTGCGTCGACGTGTGCCCGAAGAGCCTGAACCCGACCAAGGCCATCGGCAAGATCAAGGAACTGATGGTGCGTCGCGCCATCTGACGGTTTTTCCGAGAAGCCTTACTTATGTCGACCCCCGCCAACGCCCCCGATACGCTGCTCGGCGAACGCGCGCTGAGCAAGCTCAAGTGGCGTTGCCGGCGCGGCCTGCTGGAGAACGACCTGTTCATCGCCCGCTTCTTCGAGCGGCACGAATCCCACATGACCGTCGGTCAAGCGGGAGCGATGGAGACATTGATGGACCTGTCGGACAACGACCTCCTCGACCTGCTGCTGTGCAGAAAGGAGCCCGAGCCCGCATGGGCCGGGGCCGAGGTGGTCGCATTGCTGCAGCTGATGCGTACCGACGGCGCTCAGCGTCCTGCCATTTTTTCTCCTTCGTCCTGAATCCACCTCTGAAAGTAAACCGAAATGAAAGCATCCGATACCAAGGCCACGCTGTCGTTCAGCAATGGCGGCGACAACGTCGAACTGCCGATCTACAAGGGCACCATCGGCCCTGACGTGATCGACATCCGCAAGCTGTATGCACAGACCGGCATGTTCACGTACGACCCGGGCTTCATGTCGACCGCCGCCTGCCAGTCGGCCATCACCTACATCGACGGTGACAAGGGCGAGCTGCTGTACCGCGGCTACCCCATCGAGCAGCTCGCGACCAACTGCGACTTCATGGAAACCTGCCACCTGCTGCTGTACGGCGAGCTGCCGGACGCAGGCAAGAAGGCCAGCTTCACCAAGCTCGTGACGAACCACACGATGGTCAACGAGCAGATGCAGTTCTTCCTGCGCGGCTTCCGCCGTGATGCCCACCCGATGGCCATCATGACCGGCCTCGTGGGCGCCCTGTCGGCCTTCTATCACGACAGCACGGACATCAACAATCCCGAGCACCGCGAGATCGCCGCGATCCGCCTGATCGCGAAGATGCCCACGCTCGTGGCCATGGCCTACAAGTACACCGTCGGCCAGCCGTACATGTACCCGAAGAACGAACTCAGCTATGCAGGCAACTTCCTGCACATGATGTTCGCCACGCCGTGCGAAGAGTACAAGGTGAACCCGGTGCTCGAGCGCGCGCTCGACCGCATCTTCATCCTGCACGCAGACCACGAGCAGAACGCCTCGACCTCGACGGTGCGCCTGTGCGGCTCGTCGGGTACGAACCCCTTCGCAGCCATTGCAGCCGGCGTCGCCTGCCTGTGGGGCCCGGCCCACGGCGGTGCCAACGAAGCGGCGCTGAACATGCTGTACGACATCCAGCGCGAAGGCGGCGTGGAAAAGATCGGCGAGTTCATCAAGAAGGTCAAGGACAAGAACTCGAACGTCAAGCTGATGGGCTTCGGCCATCGCGTGTACAAGAACTACGACCCGCGCGCCAAGCTCATGCAGGAAACCTGCAACGAAGTGCTGACCGAGCTGGGCCTGGAAAACGACCCGCTGTTCAAGCTCGCCAAGGAACTCGAGAAGATCGCCCTGGAAGACGAGTACTTCGTGTCGCGCAAGCTCTACCCGAACGTCGACTTCTACTCGGGCATCGTGCAGCGCGCCATCGGCATCCCGGTGCCGCTGTTCACCGCGATCTTCGCGCTGGCCCGCACGGTCGGCTGGATCGCCCAGCTGAACGAAATGATCGGCGACCCCGAGTACAAGATCGGCCGCCCGCGCCAGCTGTTCGAAGGCTCGCCCAAGCGTGACGTGAAGCCGATCTCGGCCCGCTGATCGACCGGCTGCGGAACCTCCGCTCCCTGAAAAAGCTGCCTCCGGGCAGCTTTTTTATTGCCCGTTCGGCATGCCCCTCCTCGCCAGCCGGCAGCGAGGTCATCGCGCATCGCGATGGCAATGGCTTCAAAACAGGAAGAAAATAGCAAACTCATCGCCAAACGCGATGCCCAAGCCCCCATGAGCACGTCCGAACGCAACTTTGCCCGCCGCATCGACCTCACGTCGCTGCAGCTGTTCGTGGCCGTGTGCGAGCTGGGCAGCATCGGGCGCGCGGCGGAGCGCGAGTTCATCGCGGCCTCGGCCGTGAGCAAGCGGCTGTCCGACCTGGAGGCCACGCTCGGCACCGCCCTGCTCTACCGCCATGCGCGCGGCGTCGACCTCACGCCGGCCGGCGAAAGCCTGCTGCACCACGCCCGCTCGGTGCTCTACAGCCTCGAGAAGATGCAGGGCGAGCTCAGCGAATACGCCGACGGCGTGCGCGGGCACGTGCGGGTGCACGCCAACATCTCGGCCATCGTGCAGTTCCTGCCGGAAGACCTGGGCGTGTTCTCGCGCGCGCACGAGGCCATCAAGATCGACCTCGAGGAGCACCTGAGCAGCGAAGTGATCCGCGCGGTGCAGGAAGGTGCGGCCGACCTCGGCGTGTGCCATGTGGCCGGCGGCGCGGGCGAGTTGCAGAGCCTTTCGTACCGGCACGACCGCCTCGCGCTGATCGTTCCCGAGGGGCACGCGCTGGCCGCGCAGGACGCGATCGACTTCGTCGACTCGCTGGCCTTCGACCACGTCGGCCTGCACACCAACAGCTCGATCTACGTGGCGATGCACGAAGCGGCGCTGAGCGCCGGCCGCAGCGTGAAGCTGCGCATCCACGTCACGGGCCTGGACGCCATGTGCCGGATGATCGACAACGGCCTGGGCATCGGCGTGATGCCGCAGCGCGCCTTCGAACTCATGCACAACGGCATCGGCCGCGGCCTCGTGAGCGTGACGCTCAACGACGCCTGGGCGGCGCGCGAGATCCGCCTGGTCGCGCGCGACTTCTCCACCCTGCCGGTGGCGGCGCGCACGCTGGTGAACCACCTGCACGCGGCGGCCGATTCGGCCGACGCCACCGAACGACTCGCGGCCTAGACCGCGTCGACAGACAATCCATTTCCCCACGAAAGAAGAGACCGACATGGCACGCACGCTCTACGACAAGATCTGGGACGAACACGTCGTCCACACCGAGGAAGACGGCACCGCGATCCTCTACATCGACCGCCACCTGGTGCACGAAGTGACCAGCCCGCAAGCCTTCGAAGGCCTGCGCGAGGCCGGCCGCAAGCTGTGGCGCATCAGCTCGGTCGTGGCCACCGCCGACCACAACACGCCGACCACCGGCTGGGAGCGCGGCTACGAAGGCATTGCCGACCCGACCAGCAAGGAGCAGGTCACCACGCTGGACCACAACATCGCCGAGTTCGGCGCCGCCGCGTTCTTCCCGTTCCTGAGCAAGCGCCAGGGCATCGTGCACGTGATCGGCCCGGAAAGCGGCGCGACGCTGCCGGGCATGACGGTGGTCTGCGGCGACTCGCACACCTCCACGCACGGCGCGTTCGGCGCACTCGCGCACGGCATCGGCACCAGCGAGGTCGAGCACGTGATGGCCACGCAGACGCTGCTGGGCAAGAAGGCCAAGAACATGCTCGTGAAGGTCGAAGGCAAGCTGCCGCTGGGCTGCACGGCCAAGGACATCGTGCTGGCCATCATCGGCAAGATCGGCACCGCCGGCGGCACGGGCTACACGATCGAATTCGCCGGCTCGGCGATTCGCGACCTGAGCATGGAAGGCCGCATGACGGTCTGCAACATGGCCATCGAGGCCGGCGCGCGCGCCGGGCTGGTGGCGGTCGACGAAAAGACCATCGCCTACGTGAAGGGCCGCCCGCTCGCGCCCACCGGCGTCGAATGGGACCAGGCCGTGAGCTACTGGCGCACGCTGCAGTCCGACCCCGGCGCGACCTTCGACGCCGTGGTCGAGCTCGACGCCGCGCAGATCCAGCCGCAGGTCACCTGGGGCACCTCGCCCGAGATGGTGGTCGAGATCAACGGCCGCGTGCCCGATCCCGACAAGGAAAAGGATGCGAGCAAGCGCGGCGCCATCGAGCGCGCGCTGGTCTACATGGGCCTGGAGCCCAACAAGGCCATGAACGACATCTTCATCGACAAGGTGTTCATCGGCTCGTGCACCAACAGCCGCATCGAGGACATGCGCGAAGCCGCCGCCGTGGTGAAGAAGCTCGGCCAGAAGGTCGCGAAGAACGTGAAGCTCGCGATGGTCGTGCCCGGTTCGGGCGTGGTGAAGGAACAGGCCGAGCGCGAAGGCCTCGATGTGATCTTCAAGGCCGCGGGCTTCGAATGGCGCGAGCCCGGCTGCTCGATGTGCCTGGCGATGAACGCCGACCGGCTCGAGCCCGGCGAGCGCTGTGCATCGACCAGCAACCGCAACTTCGAAGGCCGCCAGGGCGCGGGTGGCCGCACCCACCTCGTGAGCCCCGCGATGGCCGCCGCTGCCGCCGTGCACGGCCATTTCGTGGACGTCCGTACGTTCGCCTGAACCCAGAGAGATTCACATGCAGAAATTCACCGTGCACAAGGGCCTCGTGGCCCCCATGGACCGCGAGAACGTCGACACCGACGCGATCATTCCCAAGCAGTTCCTCAAGTCGATCAAGAAGACCGGCTTCGGCGTGAACCTGTTCGACGAGTGGCGCTACCTGGACGCCGGCTTTCCGGGCCAGGACCCGGCCAGCCGCAAGCCGAACCCCGACTTCGTGCTGAACCAGCCCCGTTACGCCGGCGCCTCGGTGCTGCTGGCGCGCAAGAACTTCGGCTGCGGCTCGTCGCGCGAGCACGCGCCGTGGGCCCTCGACCAGTACGGCTTTCGCGCGATCATTGCGCCGAGCTACGCCGACATCTTCTTCAACAACAGCTTCAAGAACGGCCTGCTGCCGATCGTGCTACCCGAGTCGCAGGTCTCGCAGCTGTTCGACGAGGCCTTCGCCTTCCCGGGCTACACGCTGACCATCGACCTGGAACGCCAGGTGGTCGTGAAGCCCGACGGCCAGGAGTTCGCGTTCGACGTGCAGGCCTTCCGCAAGTACTGCCTGATCAACGGGCTGGACGACATCGGCCTGACGCTGCGCCACAAGGACAAGATCAAGGCCTTCGAGACCGAGCGCCTGGCACAAAAGCCCTGGCTCGCGCACACGATGATCTCGTGATCGGCGGCATTTCCGTTTTCAAGAAAAAACCTCAGACCAACTTATGAAAATCGCAGTTCTCCCGGGTGACGGCATCGGCACCGAAATCGTGGCGGAAGCCGTCAGGGTGCTCGAAGTCCTCGACCTGAAGTTCGAGATGGAATCGGCCCTGGTCGGCGGCGCGGCCTACGAGGCGCACGGCCATCCGCTGCCCGAAGCGACGCTCAAGCTCGCCAAGGACGCCGATGCGGTGCTGTTCGGCGCCGTCGGCGACTGGAAGTACGACAAGCTCGACCGCCCGCTGCGGCCCGAGCAGGCCATCCTGGGGCTGCGCAAGAACCTGGGCCTGTTCGCCAACTTCCGCCCGGCCATCTGCTACGAGCAGCTGGTGGGCGCCTCGAGCCTCAAGCCCGAGCTGATCGCGGGCCTGGACATCCTCATCATCCGCGAGCTGACCGGCGACATCTACTTCGGCCAGCCGCGCGGACGCCGCATTGCCACCGACGGCCACTTCCCGGGCGCCGAGGAAGCCTTCGACACGATGCGCTACTCGCGCCCCGAGGTCGAGCGCATCGCCCGCGTGGCCTTCGAGGCCGCCCGCAAGCGCAGCAAGCGCGTGACCAGCGTGGACAAGGCCAACGTGCTCGAGACCTTCCAGTTCTGGAAGGACATCGTGACCGAGGTCGGCAAGGAATATCCGGACGTCGAACTCGACCACATGTATGTCGACAACGCGGCCATGCAGCTCGTGAAGGCGCCCAAGAAGTTCGACGTGGTCGTCACCGGCAACATGTTCGGCGACATCCTCTCGGACGAGGCCGCGATGCTCACCGGCTCCATCGGCATGCTGCCCTCGGCCTCGCTCAATGCGAGCAACCAGGGCCTGTACGAGCCCAGCCACGGCAGCGCCCCCGACATTGCTGGCAAAGGGGTTGCCAATCCTTTGGCTACAATCCTGTCCGCTGCCATGATGCTCCGCTTCTCCCTCAACCAGCCCGAAGCTGCCGACCGTATCGAGTCGGCGGTCAAGCACGTGCTCGCCTCCGGGCTGCGCACGGGCGACATCTGGTCCGAAGGCACGAAGCGCGTCGGCACCCGCGAAATGGGCGACGCGGTCGTAGCAGCCATCACCAAAAAGACGATTACCGGCTAACCGCAGCCCGCTTCGTCACGCCCTCCCCCGGCCGACGAGTCGGGGGCAAAAAAGACTGATTTTTTCTTTCTTCACTAAGGGCAAACTGAAATGGCGAACGCATCCAAGCAACCTCTGGTCGGCCTCGTGGGCTGGCGCGGCATGGTCGGCTCGGTCCTCATGGACCGCATGCAGGCCGAAGGCGACTTCGGCCTCATCGAGCCGGTCTTCTTCTCGACCTCGAACGCGGGCGGCAAGGCCCCGGCGATGGCCAAGAACGAGACCACGCTCAAGGATGCGAACGACATCGAGGCACTGAAGAAGTGCGACATCGTCATCACCTGCCAGGGCGGCGACTACACCAGCGAGGTCTTCCCCAAGCTGCGCGCCGCCGGCTGGAACGGCCACTGGATCGACGCGGCCTCCACGCTGCGCATGAACGATGACGCGATCATCGTGCTCGACCCCGTCAACCTGCCCGTGATCCAGAACGCGCTCGCCAAGGGCGGCAAGAACTGGGTCGGCGGCAACTGCACCGTCAGCTGCATGCTCATGGGCGTGGGCGCCCTCTACAAGGCCGGCCTGGTCGAGTGGATGACCAGCATGACCTACCAGGCAGCCTCGGGCGGCGGCGCGCAGCACATGCGCGAGCTGCTGACCCAGTTCGGCACCCTGAACGCCGAAGTGCGCGCGCTGCTCGACGACCCGAAGTCGGCCATCCTCGAGATCGACCGCAAGGTGCTGCACAAGCAGCAGAACCTGAGCGCCTCCGAAATCGCCAACTTCGGCGCCCCGCTGGGCGGCTCGCTGATCCCCTGGATCGACAAGGACCTGGGCGACGGCATGTCCAAGGAAGAGTGGAAGGGCGGCGCCGAGACCAACAAGATCCTCGGCCAGGGCGCGGGCTTCGGCACCGCCGCCACGCCGGTGGACGGCTTCTGCGTGCGCATCGGCGCGATGCGCTGCCACAGCCAGGCCCTGACCTTCAAGCTCAAGAAGGACGTGCCGGTGGCCGACATCGAAGCGATGATCGCCGCCGACAACCCCTGGGCCAAGGTCGTGCCGAACACGCGCGAAGCCACCGTGAAGGACCTGACGCCGGTGGCCGTGACCGGCACCATGGACATCCCGGTCGGCCGCATCCGCAAGCTGGCGATGGGCCCCGAGTACGTCGGCGCCTTCACCATCGGCGACCAGCTGCTGTGGGGCGCGGCCGAACCGCTGCGCCGCATGCTGCGCATCCTGCTCGAAGCCTGATGCGGGCAGCTCAGGGCCTTGAAATACAAAAATGTTGCCGAAAGGCAACACAGGATGTCATCGGAAGTATGCGCGCACTGGGTAGATCAGGCGCATTGCCTTGTCAGTGCATGGTGATGATGCTAACGTCCTCTTACAAATTCAGGGCCTGAGCCGCCCCTATCAGCATGACAAGACATCTGTTGCCCGCGGCCCGCCCTTCGGCCGCCCGCCCCGCCCTGCCGTCGAATGGCTGGCGCCTTTCCATCCTGGGTGCCGCTGCGGCCCTGACGCTGGGACTGGCCAGCGCCGACGCCAGCGCCTTCGCGCTGGGACCGCTGCGGGTGCAGTCGGCACTGGGCGAACCGCTGCGCGCCGAGATCGATGTCACCGAAATGGCCGCCAATGAGGCGGAAGGCCTGAAGATCAACATCGCCACGGCCGAAGCCTTCAAGAACGCAGGCATCCCGTACAACGCGGCCCTCGGCGACGTGAAAGCCACGCTGCAGCGCCGCGCCGGCGGCCAGTACGTCGTGCGCCTGGCCGGCAACCGCCCGCTCAACGACCCCTTCATCGACCTGCTGCTCGAAGCCAATGGCGCCTCGGGCCGCATCGTGCGCGACTACACCGTGCTGCTCGATCCGCCGGCCACGCGCCAGGCGGCAGCCGCACCGGTCGCGCCCATCGCGCCGCAGATCGCCACGCCGGTCGAGCGCCCCGCGCCCGCCCCGCGCGTGCGCCGCGAACCCGCGCCTGCAGTGGCTGCAACGCCCGCACCCGCTGCGGCTGCGCCGGCCCCTGCGGCCGCACCGGCTCCCGCGCCGGCACGTGCCGCCGTCGCCGCCCCCAGCGGCGGCAGTGGCGAGCAGGTCACGGTGCGCCGTGGCGACACCGCCGGCAAGATCGCCTCCGCCCACAAGCCCGCCGACGTCTCGCTCGACCAGATGCTGGTCGCGCTGCTGAACGCCAACCCCGACGCCTTCGTCGGCGGCAACGTCAACCGGATGAAGGCCGGTGCCGTGCTCGACCTGCCGAACGCTGCCGCAGCGAGCGCCGTTCCGGCCGCCGACGCACGCCGCACGATCACCGCGCAAAGCCGCGACTTCGGCAGCTACCGCCAGCGCCTCGCCGAAAACGCCCCGACCACCAACGTGGCCGCCGCGAGCCGCCAGGCCTCGGGCAAGCTGCAGGCCAGCGTGGAAGACCGCAATGCCGCCGCCAGCGCACCCGATAAGCTCACGGTGTCGCAAGGCAACGCCGCCGCGCGCGCCGCCGATGAAAAGGTCGCGCAGGCCCGCCAAGCGCAGGACAGCAGCAACCGCGTCGCCGAACTCACGAAAAACATCAACGAGCTGAACAAGCTCAAGGCCGGCACCGGCACGGGCACCGGATCGCCCGCTGCCGCCGCAGCGCCCGCAGCGCCGGCCACCACGCCCGGCATCGCCGTTCCCGCACCGCTGACCGGTGCCACGACGCCGACGCCAGCGGTCGCGGCCGCTCCTGCGCCCGCCGCGGCCCCCGCCGCTGCAGCCACCACACCGGCAACGCCGGCGCCGGCGCCGGCAGCCGCACCAACCGCTCCCGCTGCAACGGCCCCCGTCGCCGCGGCCTCTGCTGCAGCGCCCGCCGCAGCCGCCGCCCCGTCGGCCACCGACGCAGCCGCCCTGCCCGTGGCAGCCGCAGCCAGCGCTGCAGCCGCCGCCGCGCCCATCGTCGCACCCAAGCCCGTGGTCAAGGCGGCACCGCCGCCGCCCCCGCCGGAGCGCAGCTTCCTCGAGGAGCTGCTCGACAACCCGCTGATGCTCGCCGGCGCCGCACTGATCGCGCTGCTGGTCGGCTTCCTGCTGTACCGCGTGCTGGGCCGCCGCCGCGAAGAGATGAGCGAGAGCGTGTTCCTCGAGAGCCGCATTCCCAAGGACTCGTTCTTCGGCGCCAGCGGCGGCGAATCGGTCGACACCAAGAACCGCGGCGACTCCACCGTGTCGTCGCTGTCGTACTCGCCGAGCCAGCTCGATGCGGGCGATGTCGACCCGGTCGCCGAAGCCGACGTCTACCTCGCCTACGGCCGCGACCTGCAGGCCGAGGAAATCCTGCGTGAAGCGCTGCGCCTGAACCCGGACCGCACCGCGATCCACCTGAAGCTGCTCGAAATCCACGCCAAGCGCCGCGACGTGCGCGCCTTCGACGGCCTCGCCACCGAAGTGCACAAGCTGACCAACGGCGCGGGCTCCGAATGGAACCGCGTGGTCGACATGGGCAAGGACCTCGACCCGGGCAACCCACTGTACGAATCGGGCACGGGCACCGCGCGAGGCGCCAGCCAGGCCGAAACCGCCGCATTCGCCGGCGCGCTGGCCGCCGCCGCCAAGCCGGCTGCCGCAGTCGCAGCAGCCGTCGTGGCACCGCCGCCCCCGGCCGCACCGCCCGTGGCGTCGGCGCCGCCGGCCTTCATGCCCTCGGTCGCGCCGCTGGACTTCGACCTCGACCTGACCCAGCCGCCCGCACCGGCACCTGCTCCGGTGGGTGCCAGCCTGCCGAAGTCGGTCTACGCGCCGACGGCCGCACCGGCCCCGCTGAGCAACGGCCACGCCGCAGCGCCTGTCGATCTCGAAAACGACTTCGACACGGCGCCCGGCGCCCTGACCGCCCACACGCGCCCCTCATCGCTCAACGACGCGGAGCACAACACCCGCCCGGCCATGCTGCGCGACACGCTGCCCGCCGATTCAGGCTTCATCGAGTTCGACATGAGCGCCCTCGCCGGCCTGCCGGCCCGCTCCGCCGCCGCCGAAGCACCGCGCTCTGCGGCCGTGGCCACCTCGCCGTCCGCCCTGGACGACGACGGTGACGACAACCCGCACGCCGTGAAGCTCTCGCTGGCCCGCGAACTGCAGGCCATCGGCGACGTCGAAGGCGCGCGCTCGCTGGTCGAGGAAGTCGAAGCCGAGAGCGCCGGCGACCTCAAGTCGCAAGCCAAGCAGCTGCTCGCCGAACTGCGCTGAGCCGGTTGCCGACTGCCCTTCTGATCGCTTCGTGAGGCTGGCACTCGGCATCCGCTACAACGGCCAGGCATACGAGGGCTGGCAGAGCCAGCGCTCGGGCCGCACGGTACAGGACAAGCTCGAAGCGGCCCTCGCGAAGTTCGCCGGGCTGCCCGCCGGCAGCAGGGTCACCACGCTGTGCGCCGGCCGCACCGACGCCGGTGTGCACGGGCTGATGCAGGTGGTGCACTTCGACACCGACATCGAACGCGATCCGTTCTCCTGGATGCGCGGCACCAACCGCTACCTGCCCGACGACATCGCGGTGCAGTGGGCGCACCCGGTGCCCGACGAATTCCATTGCCGCGCCAGCGCCCTGGCGCGCCGCTACGTCTACGTGCTCTCGCAGTCGCCCGTGCGGCCCAGCCTCGATGCGGGCCGGGTCGGCTGGTCGATGTACCCGCTCGACGGCAACGCGATGCGCGCCGCGGCGGCCCTGCTGGTCGGCCGGCACGACTTCAGCTCGTTCCGCGCCTCCGCCTGCCAGGCCCTCTCGCCGGTCAAGGACCTGCGGCGCCTCGAGATCACGCGCGTGGGCGACGGCGAGCGCTGCCGCTGGCACTTCGAGTTCGAGGCCGACGCCTTCCTGCACCACATGATCCGCAACCTGATGGGCAGCCTGGTGCGCATCGGCCGCGGCGACGAGCGGCCCGAATGGATCACCGAGGTGCTCGAGGCGCGCAGCCGCAAGGTGGCCGCGCCCACCTTCTCCGCCGACGGCCTGTACTTTCTCGGCCCGTTGTACGACGCCAAGTGGGGTCTGCCGGCCGAGGCCACGTTCCAGGGCGAGCGGGCTTCGTATGATGGCCCGCCATGACATCCCCTGCTCCTCTCGCCCCACGCACGCGCATCAAGATCTGTGGCCTCACGCGTGAGGCCGACGTGGACGCGGCGGTCGAGGCTGGCGCCGACGCGATCGGTTTCGTGCTCTACCCGAAGAGCCCGCGCGCCGTGACCGCCGAGCGCGCCGCCGAGCTGGCCTCGCGCCTGCCGCCCTTCATCACGCCCGTGCTGCTGTTCGTGAATGCGGATGCTCCCGAAGTCATAGCATCGCTGGCCCGTGTGCCGGGCGCCATGGCGCAATTTCACGGCGAAGAGACGCCTGCGCAGTGCGAAGAATCCACCGACCACGGCCGCTTCCGCTACCTCCGCGCCGCCCGCATTCCGCTCGGCGCAGCCGGAGCCGGCTTCGACCTCGTAAAATACGCGTCCGATTACTCCCACGCCCAGGCCATCCTGCTCGACGCCCATGTCGAAGGTTATGGCGGAGGCGGCAAGGCTTTCGATTGGTCACTTCTTCCACCCGCCGTCGACGCTCACCTCGTCTTGAGTGGTGGGCTCACACCTGCAAACGTGAGCGATGGCATTCACAGCCTGCGGACGCGCTGCAAGACGCTGTCCGTTGATGTGAGTTCGGGCGTCGAAATCGACGGTCCCGGGCACAAGGGCCTCAAGGACGCCGGAAAGATCCGGGCATTCGTCGCCGCCGTGAGAGCCGCAGATGCGGCGAACACTGTCAAAGCCTCGGCAGCCGACGCTTCGTCCTTCTCCAGTTAGCCGCCGCACCCGATCGCATTCGGGCTGCGGCCCATCGATCGAGAACCATGCAAAGCCAATTCCAGGACTACCAGCAACCCGACGCCAGCGGCCACTTCGGCCCCTACGGCGGCACCTTCGCGAGCGAAACGCTCACCCACGCGATCAACGAGCTGCGCGACGCGTATGCGAAGTTCAAGGACGACCCGGCCTTCCTGGCCGAGTTCCACTACGAGCTGAAGCACTTCGTCGGCCGCCCCTCGCCGATCTACCACGCCGCGCGCACCAGCCGCGAAATGGGCGGCGCGCAGATCTACCTGAAGCGCGAAGACTTGAACCACACCGGCGCCCACAAGATCAACAACGTGATCGGCCAAGCGATGCTCGCGCGCCGCATGGGCAAGCCCCGCGTCATCGCCGAGACCGGCGCCGGCCAGCACGGCGTGGCCACGGCCACCATCTGCGCGCGCTACGGCCTCGAATGCGTGGTCTACATGGGCAGCCAGGACGTGAAGCGCCAAAGCCCCAACGTCTACCGCATGAACCTGCTGGGCGCGACCGTGGTGCCCGTCGAATCCGGCAGCAAGACGCTGAAGGACGCGCTCAACGAGGCCATGCGCGACTGGGTCACCAACGTCGAAAACACCTTCTACATCATCGGCACGGTGGCGGGCCCGCACCCCTACCCGACGATGGTGCGCGACTTCCAGAGCGTGATCGGCACCGAGTGCATCGCGCAGATGCCCGCCATGCTCGCGGCCGACGGCATCACCGGTGAAGCCGAGGGCAGGCAGCCCGACGTGGTGGTCGCCTGCGTGGGCGGCGGCAGCAACGCGATCGGCATCTTCCACCCCTACATTCCGTTCGCCGGCACGCGCCTCATCGGCGTGGAAGCCGCCGGCGAAGGCCTGGACAGCGGCAAGCACGCCGCCTCGATCCTGCGCGGCAGCCCCGGCGTGCTGCACGGCAACCGCACCTACCTGCTGCAGAACGACGACGGCCAGATCACCGAGACGCACAGCGTCAGCGCGGGCCTCGACTACCCGGGCGTGGGCCCCGAGCACGCCTACCTGGCCGACATCGGCCGCGCCGAGTACGTCGGCATCACCGACGTCGAGGCGCTCGAAGCCTTCCACTACCTGTGCCGCACGGAGGGCATCATTCCCGCGCTCGAATCCAGCCACGCCATGGCCTACGCCCTGAAGCTCGCCAAGACCATGCGCCCCGACCAGTCGATCCTCGTGAACCTCTCGGGCCGCGGCGACAAGGACATCGGCACCGTCGCCGACCTGTCGGGTGTCGACTTCTACGACCGGCCCTCGATGCGCGGTCTGAGCGTGAAGGGAGGCAAGTGATGAGCCGCATTGCCGCCAAGTTCCAGGCCCTGCAGGCGCAAGGCCGTCGCGCGCTGATTCCTTACGTCACCGCCGGCTTCCCCTTCGCCGACATCACGCCCGAGCTCATGCACGGCATGGTCGAGGCGGGTGCCGACGTGATCGAGCTGGGCGTGCCTTTTTCCGACCCGATGGCCGACGGCCCCGTGATCCAGAAGGCCGGCGAGGCCGCGCTGGCACTGGGCGTGGGCATGAAGCAGGTGCTCGCCATGGTGGCCGCGTTCCGCGCCAAAGACACGACCACGCCGGTCGTGCTCATGGGCTACGCCAACCCGGTCGAGCGCTACGACCTCGTGCACGGCAAGAAGGCCTTCATCCGCGACGCGGCCGCGGCCGGCGTCGACGGCCTGCTGGTCGTCGACTACCCGCCCGAGGAATGCGAGGACTTCGCCGCCGACCTGAAGGCCGCCGGCATCGACCTGATCTTCCTGCTGGCCCCCACCAGCACCGCCGAGCGCATGGCGCAGGTGGCGCGCATCGCGAGCGGCTACGTGTACTACGTGTCGCTCAAGGGCGTGACCGGCGCTGGCCACCTCGACACCGAGGCGGTCGGGCGCATGATCCCGCGCATCCGCGAGCACGTGAGCATTCCGGTCGGCGTGGGCTTCGGCATCCGCGACGCGCGCACGGCGCAGGCCATCGGCTCGGCAGCGGACGCCGTGGTCATCGGCACGAAGATCATTCAACTCATCGAAGACCAGCCGCGCGAGAACGTGGTACCCACGGTGCGCGAATTCCTGGCCGGCATCCGGGAGGCGCTCGACGCCCTGCCGGCCGCCACGGCCAAGAACGCGGCTGGTCGATAATCACTGCCCTCACAAGGAGCCCCCATGAGCTGGCTTGAAAAACTGCTACCCGCCAAGATCGCACAAACCGACCCGTCCGAGCGCCGCCAGGTGCCCGAGGGCCTGTGGATCAAATGCCCGGCCTGCGAGACCGTTCTGTACAAGACCGACCTCGAGCACAACCAGAACGTCTGCCCGAGCTGCAGCCACCACCACCGCATCGGCGCCCGCGCCCGGCTCGATGCATTCCTGGACGCCGAAGGCCGCTACGAAGTCGGCCAGGAAGTGCTGCCGGTCGACGCCCTGAAGTTCAAGGACAGCCGCAAGTACCCCGAGCGCCTGAAAGAAGCGCTGGAGAACACCGGCGAGACCGACGCGCTGGTCGTCATGGGCGGCTCGGTCCACAGCATCAGCGTGGTCGTGGCCTGCTTCGAGTTCGAGTTCATGGGCGGTTCCATGGGCAGCGTGGTCGGCGAGCGCTTCGTGCGCGGCGTCGAGACCGCCATCGAGCAGAAGGTGCCCTTCGTGTGCTTCACCGCCACCGGCGGCGCGCGCATGCAGGAAGGCCTGCTCTCGCTGATGCAGATGGCCAAGACCAACGCCGCGCTCACGCGCCTGGCGAAGAAGGGCCTGCCCTACATCAGCGTGCTGACCGACCCGACCATGGGCGGCGTGAGCGCCGGCTTCGCCTTCGTGGGCGACGTGGTGATCGCCGAGCCCAAGGCGCTGATCGGCTTTGCCGGCCCGCGCGTGATCGAGTCGACCGTGCGCGTGACCCTGCCCGAAGGCTTCCAGCGCGCCGAGTTCCTGCAGACCAAGGGCGCGATCGACTTCATCAGCGACCGCCGCGAACTGCGCAAGACCATCGCCAGCACGCTGGCCATGCTGCTGCGCCAGCCGGCCGACGCGGTGCTCTGATCGCTTCGGGCCTCGGCCTCTACGCCCGCACGCCGTGAAGGCGGTGCGGGCGTTTTGCTGTCTGGGGTACCCCGACGCGTCAGGCGCCGAGCCGGAACGCGAAGACCAGCAGGTTGCCCAGCACGATCGCCACCACCTGCAGCACCACGATGGCGGCCAGCGGCGACAGGTCGACGCCGCCGATCAGCGGAATGAAGCGGCGGAAGGGCCGCACCAGCGGCTCGGCCAGGCGCGAGATCAGGTCGAGCAGCATCGGCGAGGCGCCCGGAATCCACGACAGCACCGCGTACACCACCAGCAGCGCCGTCAGGCCCGACACCGCCAGCTGCAACAGGCCGACCAGCGACACCAGCGGCAGCGCCGTGATCCGCGCCAGGCTGCCAGCCAGCAGCCACAGCACCAGGAACTTGAGCATCACCAGCAGCCAGGCCGCGATCAGGCTCGCGAGGTCCCAGCGCTTCACCGCGGGCACGATGCGCCGCAGCGGCAGCACGATCCAGTCGGTGATGGCGAACACGAAGCGCCCCAGCGGATTGCCGAAGGGCACGCGGTGGTACTGCATGTACAGGCGCAGCAGGCAGGCGCCGCCGAGCAGGCCGACGATCACGTCGAGAAGAAACGAGGGTATCTGGTACAACATGTCGGATGGGCAGGGAGGTGCGCACGCGCGCGACTGCTCCGATTCTGGACCACAAGCCTCGCCCCCGGCCACACCGCCCTACGGAACCCCATGCCTTTGCTCAGCGTCGTGCTCCCCACCTTCAACAGCGGCGAGTTCCTCATCGAGACGCTGCAGTCGCTGCAGGCACAGACCTTCACCGACTTCGAGCTGCTGGTCATGGACGACGCCAGCACCGACGGCACCTGGGAGCGCCTGGCCGCCTTCGACGACCCGCGCATCCGGCGGCACCGCAACGCCTGCAACGTCGGCCTGCCGGCCAACATGAACCTCGCGATGGCGATGGCCCGGGGCACCTACCTGGCACGCGTCGACCACGACGACTGCGCCACGCCGGACCGCTTCGCCAAGCAGGTCGCGTTCCTGGAAAGCAACCCGTCGGTCACCGTCGTCGGCAGCCAGCTCGAGCACTTCCAGGACCAGGCCGGCGTCACCGGCCTGCCGCTGGACGACGCGACGATCAAGGCCCGCATGGTCGAAGGCTACGACTACCTCGCGAACCAGAGCACGACCGGGCGGCTGGACTTCTACCGCACCCACGGGCTGCAGTTCGACCCCAACCTCTACGCCGTCGACGACCTCGGGTTCTGGGTCGACTGCATGCTGCACGGCGCGCGCTTCGCGAACCTGCCCGAGCCGCTGACGCGCTACCGCATCCACCCGGGCATGACCTCCCGCACCTTGCCGCGCGACCGGCTCTATGCCTCGAAGGACCGCATCTACCGGCGCCTGCTGCCGCTGGTCTTCCCGCGCCTGCGGGGCCGCGAGTGCGAACAGCTGCTCACGCTGTACCGCAACCCCGGCGACATGCCCCAGACGCTGGCCCACCTGGTCGACCTGCATCGCGCGGCGCACAGCGCCCTGTCCGAGGTCGACACGCGCTGGGGCCAGAGCGCCGGCGAGTGCCAGCAGTCGATCCTGAACCTGCTCAACCACGCGCGCCACGCGTTCCAGATGCAGGGGATACTGCGGCCCGAGCACGCGACCGTCCTCAACCTGATCCTTCAACCCAGCTGACCGCGGCGACGGGCCCGGCCTTTTCAACGTGCGCATTCCTCTCTTTCCGCTCGGTACGGTTCTGTTTCCCGGCGGCCTGCTGCCGCTGCGTGTCTTCGAGGTCCGCTACCTCGACATGGTCGGCAAGTGCCGCAAGGCCGGCACCCCGTTCGGGGTCGTCAGCCTGACCAGCGGCGCCGAAGTGCGCAAGGCCGGCGCCGAAGCCGAGAGCTTTGCCGCCGTCGGCACGCTCGCCGACATCCGCACCTTCGACGCGCCGCAAAGCGGCCTGCTGCAGATCGAATGCGTCGGCACGCAGCGCTTTCGCGTGCGCAGCAGCGAGCTGCAGAAGCACGGCCTGTGGATCGCCGAGGTCGAAGCCGTCGCCGACGACGTCGACCTCGAAATTCCCGACGACCTGCGCCACACCGCCACCGCGCTGCGCCGCCTGATCGACACCCTCGAAGAGCGCCGCCACGCGCAGGGCGACACCGTCCGCCTGCCGATCGGCACGCCCTACCGCCTCGACGACTGCGGCTGGGTGGCCAACCGCTGGTGCGAGCTGGTGCCGATGCAGCTGGAACTCAAGCAGCGCCTGATGGAACTCGACAGCCCGCTGATGCGCCTGGAGCTGGTGAGCGATCTGCTGGCGCGCACCGGCATCACCGACTAGACACGGTCCGCCGCGAGATGAGCCCGGCGCCGGTCCGCTTCCATTCGATCCTGCTGCGCGCGGGCGCTGAGGCCTTCGCGGACAACCACCGCGCCTACTGCGCCCGCTGGGGCTACACGCACCGCCTGCACGCCATCGGCACACCGCACAACAGCGCGCGCACGCTGCTGGTCTACAAGTACAGCGTGGTGAGCGCCGCGCTGGCCGATGCGCCCGACGGCACGCTGCTGGTCTTCGCGGACGACGACGCGGCCTTTCTCGCGCCCCTGCCGGCACCCGCCGTGATCGGCGACGCAGCGCACTGGATCGCCGAGAACGAGCACCACCGCCGCCCCGAGGGCAACTGCTTCATGCTGCGTGCGGGCCCCGAGGCGACGGCCCTGGTGGCCCAAGTGCTCGAACGCCTGCGCATCGCGCCCGACGCAGGCACCGACCGTTGGGCACACCGGGAGCTCGAAGGCCTTGCGGCCCATCCGCACCACCAGCTCATCGACGGCCGGCACTACCCCAACCTGCTGTTCGCCCGCTTCGGCCACTACCTGCCGGAGGTCTCGGCCTTCGTGCTCTCGTTCAATCCCGCGGTCCACATCGATGTCCAGGACATGCGGGTGCGGGGCCTCTTCGTCGCGCACCTGAACGCAGTGCTCGCGCGCGACGGCCAGCTCTACGACGACCTGCCGCCAGCCCCCACGGGCCAGCCGGACTATGAAGTGCGCAACCCCGGCCGCCCCGTCGCCTTGCTGACCAGCTACACGCCCAACATCGCCGGCTACGCCACGCTGTCGGAACGCAACATCGCCGCGTACGCCGACCACCACGGCTACACCCACCACGTCTACCGCGACCTGCCCGCCGAGCTCCGGGGCCGGGTGGCCGGCAACTGGATCAAGCCCCGGCTGCTGCTCAAGCACCTGGCCGAACACGAGCAGGTCGCGTGGGTCGATGCCGACATCCTCATCCACGACCGCGCACGGCCGCTCGTGTCCCTGCTGCGTGGCCGGCCGGTGGCGCTGGCGCGCGACGTGTCGGGCTACGAATTCAACAGCGGCTTCATGGTGTTCTCGAACACGCCGGCCTGCATCGCCTACCTGGAGCGCGTGCAAGCGCTGATCGACGCCGTGCAGGACAAGCGCGGTGTCTACGCCTCGGGCGGCGACCAGGCCTTCTTCGTCGCCGCCTGGGCCGAGGCGGGGGGCCCCGCGGCCATGCCGCGTTCCGACGGCGTGTCCTTCAATTCGCACCCCGCGCTGTACGACGGCGACAGCTTCATGCTGCACTACATGGGCTACCCGGATCGCCTGCGCACGCTGGTGATGCAGCACGACGCCCAACGGATCACGCACCGCCACGCGGGCACGCCAGACGCCGAGACACCGCCGAACGGCTGAAAACGTTGAGGGTTAAGCTCCACTTTTGATAGCAACCCTCACAGAACTGACGGGCGCTTCAGGCCGATTCCGCTCAAGGCCGATGGGCTAAAATGCACGGCCCGCGCACACCCTCCCTCTTCTTGCTGCGCCCCCACACGCCTCCCATGTCCGACGAACAACTGCCCTCCTCTTCTCCCACGTCCACGGCCGACGACAACCAGCTCATCGTCGAACGCCGCGAAAAGCTCAAGCTGCTGCGCACGGCGCAGACCGAAGGCAAGGGGGTCGCGTTCCCGAACGACTTCAAACCCGGCCACCGCGCCGCGGCGCTGGTCGAGCAGCATGGCGGCACCGAGCCCGAGGCGCTCGAAGCACAGGCCGTCGCCGTCAGCGTGGCCGGCCGCATGATGCTCAAGCGCGTGATGGGCAAGGCCAGCTTCGCGACCGTGCAGGACGCCACTGGCCGCATCCAGCTGTACGTGACGCGCGACGCCATCGGTGAAGAGGCGTACGCCGACTTCAAGCGCTGGGACCTCGGCGACATCCTCGGTGCCGAAGGCACGCTCATGAAGACCAAAACCGGCGAGCTGTCGATCAAGGTCAGCCGCCTGCGCCTGCTCACCAAGAGCCTGCGCCCGCTGCCCGACAAGTTCCACGGCATGGCCGACCAGGAGCAGAAGTACCGCCAGCGCTATGTCGACCTGATCACCGACGAGTCGGCCCGCGTGCGCTTCACCGCGCGCAGCAAGGCCGTGAGCGCCCTGCGCGAGTTCATGGTGGCCAACGACTTCCTCGAAGTCGAGACGCCCATGCTGCACCCCATTCCGGGCGGCGCGAACGCCAAGCCGTTCAAGACGCACCACAACGCGCTCGACCAGGAGATGTTCCTGCGCATCGCGCCCGAGCTGTACTTGAAGCGCCTGATCGTCGGCGGCTTCGAGCGCGTGTTCGAGATCAACCGGAGCTACCGCAACGAGGGCATCTCGGTGCGGCACAACCCCGAGTTCACGATGATGGAGTTCTACGCGGCCTACTGGAACTACCGCGACCTCATGGACTTCACCGAGACGCTGATCCGCACCATCGCCGACCAGGCCGTGGGCACGCAGCAGCTCACCTATGGCGGCAAGGCCGTCGACCTCACGCAGCCCTTCGAGCGCCTGACGATCCGCGAAGCGATCCTCAAGCACACCGATGCGGGTGATGGCGTGGACGACAGCGCCTGGCTCATCAACGCCCTGCGCAAGCTCGGCCTGAGCGAAGAAAAAGACAAGCTCTCGCAGCGCAGCCTCGCCAGCCTGCAGGTGATGTACTTCGAGGAGACCGTGGAAGAGAAGCTCTGGCAGCCGACCTTCATCATGGAGCACCCGACCGAGATCTCGCCGCTGGCACGCGCCAACGACGAGCGCCCCGAGGTCACCGAGCGTTTCGAGCTGTACATCACCGGCCGCGAATTCGGCAACGGCTTCAGCGAGCTGAACGACGCCGAAGACCAGGCCGCGCGCTTCAACGCGCAGGTGGCCGCCAAGGACAGCGGCGACGACGAAGCCATGTTCTACGACCACGACTTCGTGCGCGCCCTCGAATACGGCATGCCACCCACCGGCGGCTGCGGCATCGGCATCGACCGCCTGATGATGCTGCTGACCGATTCGCCGAGCATCCGCGACGTGATCCTGTTCCCGGCGCTGCGCCGGGAAGGCTGACCCACCCGACGGGGACGCTGTCCGTGACCGACTTTCTCTGGCAAGACCGCGACAAGAAGGAATACGTCTACCCGTTCAACCCCAGGCCCGAGTGCCTGGACATGATCCAGCGTCCTCCCACGGTCGCCCTCGACATCGGTTGCGGCTCCGGTGGCGTGGGCCACGAACTGCGCCGGCGCCACCCCGGCTGCGAACTCTGGGGCTGCGAGTTCAACGCCTCGGCGGCGCAGGTGGCGCGCGAACATTTCGACAAGGTCGTCGAGCAGGACGTGGAAACCGTCGACTTCGCCGCGATGGGCCTCACGCGCCCCTTCGACCTCGTGTGCCTGTTCGACGTGCTCGAGCACCTCGTCAATCCGTGGCAGCTGCTCAGCGGCCTGAAGCGCATCGTCGCGCCGGATGCGCAGATATTGGTCAGCCTGCCGAACGCGTCCAACCTGCCGATGCTGTACGACGCCATGCGCGGGCATTGGCGCTACACCCACTGGGGCCTGCTCGACTTCACGCACCTGCGCTTCTTCACGGACTTCGATGCCCGCAAGATGTTCTACCAGACGGGCTTTCGCGTGATCGACCACCGGCTCGACTACCTCGGCGAAGGCCGCGGCATCTACGAGCGCCACCAGGCAGAGCCCTTCCCCCTGGTGCTGACGCTGGGCGGGCTCTCGCTGCAGGTCGCATCGGCCGACGACCTGGCGCGGCTGTGCGCCGATCGCAACCTCTACCTGCTCAGCCCGCACCACGGCGACTTCCGCGACGACAGCGAGCGCGAGATGGCGTCGAACAGCTACCCGACGACCTACACCTTCGGCGGTTGAAGCGCGGCGTGCGCCGCCCGCTCAGCCCAGGCGCTTGGAGCGCGCGTCGACGTCCGCCATGTACACCGACCGGTAGGGCTCCCCGAGCCCCACGAAGTGCACCAGCAGGCTGTCGTCGCCCGCCAGGTGCGGCGGCGTGTTGATGCTCAGCAGGTCGGTCACGACCGCGTCGCCGATCAGGCCGTGTTCGCCCAGCACCACGTTCGTGTAGTACTGGTCGCCCTGGCTGGCGTACACGGTCGACTTGTCGTCGACGCCGGTGATGCGCTCCCACAATTGCGTGAGCAGTTCGAGGTTGCGCTCGGTGTGGCGGAACCCCATCACGCCCGAGTTGACGTCCCACGCGCCGATGTCCTTGGCGAACAGCAGGTCGCGGCCTTCGAGCAGCGGCTCGATGCGTTGGGTCTGGTTGACGAACAGCGTGTCGGCGTCGATCCAGACCACCCACTGGTGCTGCGCGAGATGCCGCTTCACGAGCCAGCTCTTCACCCAGGCGCCGCTGATCGACGGATCGAGCTCGTCCGGAATGGCGCGGTAGACGTGGTAGCCGTACCCGTGCCGCTCGCAGTAGCGCCGCACGTTGTGCTCCGACACGCGCGCGTAGTCGTTGATGTGGTGCGTGTAGAGCGTGACGAAGGCAATGGGCGCCTGCGGGTTGACGCATGAGTACACGTCTTCCGAGATCGCCGGATAGGCCGGCGGCGGCAACACGGGCTCGCCGTCGATCAGCGCCGCGTTCACCCGGCGCACCAGCAGGCGCTGCAGGTTCGCGTCGTGCAGCAGCTCGTCCAGCACGCGACCTTCGGCATCCAGCTCCACCAGGGGCGCCAGGTGCACCACGAAGATGCGGGCGGTGAACCAGTTCGCGATGCGCCACGAGACGTTCACGTAGCAGTCGCCGATGAGCCCGTTGCACGGCAGCATGCCGGCCGGACGCAGCAGCGCCGCGGCGTCGAGGCGGGGCGTGACGCGCGCCACCACCTGGCTCGTCGCCCGGATGAGCGCATGCAGCAGCGCGCGGTTGGCCGCCGTGTTGCGCAGGATCATCAGGTTGCACAACGGCAGGCCCTTGGGCCCGTCCACCACGAGCAGGTCGCGGCCTTCCAGGAGCGTTTCGACAGCCACCGGGTGGAACACCACCGAATCGCCGTCGAGAAAGAGCAGCCAGTCGCCTTCGTCGAGGCCGCGCAGACGGCGCAGCATCTCGGCGTACTTCGCGCAGTCGCGCAGCGCGGGATGCCCGGCACGCTCGCTCTCCACCCAGGCATGGGGGTAGCCGAAACGGCGGCAATAGTGGCTGTGGTTGCGCAGCACCGGCTCGTCGAGCCGGTCGAAAAAGGTCAGGCACAGCGGCATCGACGGCGTCCGGGTGGGGTGGTCATTGGGGCGCAGTCTATCGCGCGCTCCGGCCGACCCTCTACACTCTTGGGCCCTCCGATTTCCTGCTTGAATGAATCCCTTACGCACCCCGGCCATCGGCATCGATTTCGGCACTTCGAATTCCGCGGTTTCCTTTGCCTCCCCCGGCGAGGCCGCGCGCCTGCTTCCCATCGAGGGCAGCGCCACCACCCTGCCGACCGCCCTCTTCTTCAACGCCGAGGACCGCAGCACGCACTTCGGCCGCGACGCCATCGCGCTGTACCTGTCCGGCGTCGAAGGCCGGCTCATGCGCTCGCTCAAGAGCCTGCTCGGCAGCCCGCTGATGCAGGAAAAAACCGCCGTCTACGACGGGCTGGTCAGCTTCGAGGACATCATCGCGCGCTTCCTGCACGAGCTGGTGACGCGCGCCGAACGCGAGCTGGGCCAGCGCCCCGAACGCGTGGTCATCGGCCGCCCGGTGCATTTCGTCGACGACGACGCCAAGCGCGACCAGCGCGCCGAGGAAAGCATGCGCCACGCCGCCCGCGCGGCCGGCCTGCGCGACGTGTCCTTCCAGTACGAGCCCATTGCGGCGGCCTTCGACTACGAGCAGCGCGTCACGCGCGAATCGCTGATCCTGATCGTCGACATCGGCGGCGGCACCTCCGACTTCACCGTGGTGCGCCTGGGCCCCGAGCGCATGGCGCGCGCCGACCGCGCCGACGACGTGCTGGCCACCAGCGGCGTGCACATCGGCGGCACCGACTTCGACCAGCGCCTGAACCTGGAGCGCGTGATGCCGCTGCTCGGGCTGCGCCACCTCGGCCCGAGCGGGCGCGAGGTGCCCAGCAAGGTGTTCTTCGAGCTGTCGTCCTGGCACCTGATCAACTGGCTCTACGCCCCGAAGGCCGTGCGCCAGGCGCGCGAGCTGCGCACCAGCTACAGCGACCGCCAGCTGCACGACCGCCTGATGACGGTGCTCGAGGAGCGCCACGGCCACCGCATCGCCAGCGAGGTCGAGCAGGCCAAGATCAACGGCTCGGTCAGCGACGCCGAGGTGCAGATCGACCTGTCGTGCATCGAGGCGGGGCTGGCTTCCGCGCTGACGCCGGCCGACATGGCGCAGCAGCTCGCGGCGCCGCTGGAGAACGTGGTGGCCTGCGCTCACGCCTGCGTGAAGCGCGCCGGCCTGCGCAGCGGCGACCTCGACGCCATCTACCTCACCGGCGGCTCGTCGGCCCTGCGCCCGTTCCAGCGCGCGCTGCGCGCGAGCTTCGCCGGCGTGCCGCTGATCGAGGGAGACCTGCTCGGCGGCGTGGCGGCCGGTCTCGCCTATTCGGCGCGCACGGCGGGGTGAGTCGCAGATGAAGTACCTGTCCGCGTACCCGCCCGCGCTGCTGGCGCAGGTGAGCGAGCTGATGGCAGCTGACAAGCTCGGCGCCCTGCTGCGCGGACGCTACGCCGGCCTGCACGACATCCGCACCGACCGCGCGCTGTACGACTACGCCTGCGAGCTCAAGGGCGAGTACATGCGCAAGGCCGAGCCGCTGGCCAAGGCGGTGTTCGACAACAAGCTGCACGTGGTGCGCCATGCGTTGGGCACCCACACCACCATCGCGCGCGTGCAGGGCAGCAAGCTCAAGACCAAGCGCGAGATCCGCGTGGCCAGCCTGTTCAAGACCGTGCCGCTCGAATGGCTGCGCATGATCCTCGTGCACGAACTGGCCCACACGCGGGAGAAGAACCACGACAAGCCCTTCTACGCGCTGTGCACGCACATGGAGCCCGAGTACCACCGCTTCGAGTTCGAGCTGCGCCTGTACCTGACGCACCTGGAGGCGGGCGGCGCGCCGCTGTGGCCCGCGGCGGTGGGTGCGCCGGCCGCGGACTGACCCGGTACAGTTATCGCCATGACCCTGCCACGGCTGCACTTCACGTCCCTGTCCGAAGACGCGGTCTGCGGCGACATCGT
This sequence comes from Variovorax sp. FW305-3-2-15-B-LB1, assembly GCF_058787635.1. Taxonomy (NCBI): domain Bacteria; kingdom Pseudomonadati; phylum Pseudomonadota; class Betaproteobacteria; order Burkholderiales; family Comamonadaceae; genus Variovorax; species Variovorax sp. FW305-3-2-15-B-LB1. The sequence goes on from NZ_JBYSZY010000022.1 coordinate 37,099, forward strand.
GCGGACCTATCGCCTGGCGGCCGAGCGGCTGGGCTACCCGACGAGCTACACGCCGGCGAACGTCGATCCCAGCGCGATCAACATCCTGTTCTTCTTCTGGGACACCCCCTGGGAGGGCATCGCGCCGCTTCACCCGAACTGCATCGTCGTCAACTTCGAGCCGATGGTCAAAGGCTCGCATGCCTGGAACGACCGTTACCTCGACCTGCTCCCGCGCTGCTACCTGTGGGAGTACAGCAAGACCAACTTCCATCGCCACCGCGAGCTCGGCTACCAGAACGCCGACTACGTGCCGCTGGGCTGGGAGCCCGACGCGGCCCGCATCCTGCCGTTGTCGGAAGTCCTGCCCGAGGAGGAGCGCGACATCGACGTCTGCTTCTTCGGCTCGTTCACGCAGCGCCGGATCGACGTGCTTGAAGCGCTGATGGCGCGCGGCCTGCGCCTCGAGATGACGCGCGGCGGGTTCTGGACCCAGGCCGAGCGCGAAGACCGCATGCGCCGCGCCAAGGTCATGCTGAACCTGCACAACTGGGAAGCGTCCCGCGTGGTCGAGACGCCGCGGCTGTCGATCCTGCTGCGCCATCGCAAGGCCGTGGTCTGCGAGCTCTACCCCGACAGCGAGATCGACCCCGCCTTCCGCGATGCGGTGGTGGGCGTGCCCTACGACCAGCTGGTCGACACCGTGGTCGCGCTGGTCGCCGATGCGCCGCGCCGCGCGCAGCTCGAACGCGACGGGCTCGACACGCTCGAGCGGGCCTTCGCGCCGCCGGACATCGGCCCCGCGCTCGAACGCTACTTCGCCTGGCGCGCCCAGCAGCCCGACCGCGTTCCGCCCGTGGCGATGCCGCGCGTGACGGTCTGCCTGACACCCGACGGCAGCGGTGATGATTGGCTGCAGGACCTGCGCGACTGGACGACACAAGCCGACGTGGCGCTGGAACTGGTCGTGGTGGCGGCAGGCCTGCCCGCAGCGGTCGAAAGCGAGGCGCGCGCCATCGCCCCCGACCTGCGCTGGATCGCGCTGCCCGTGCCCTGCGACCGCGCCACCTTGCGCAACCTCGCGCTCGCACAAACCACCGGCGAGCACGTCGTCTTCGCCGATGCGGGCGACCGCGCCCTGCCCGGCCGCCTGCAGCGGCAGGCCGCGCTGCTCGCCGCCTGCCCGGACCTGGACATCGTCGGTTGCTGGAGCGAGACGCCCGCCGGACCGCTGAAATACGCCCAGCGGCACGACGAGATCGTGGCCGAAGCGCTGGGCCCCGAGCCGCTGCGGCTGTCGGCCTGCCTGGTGCGCCGCGGCTTCCTGGAACGCACCGGCGTGCGCCACGACCCCGAGTTCGCTGTCCACGATGCGCTGCAGATGCTGTGCCGCTGCATCGTGGCCGGTGCGCGCTTCGCGGTCATTCCCGAGCTGCTGCACCGCGCGGCACCGGTCGCGCCGCCGGCCGACCTCGCGCAGGCCGCCTCGCTCGCCATGCGCGCGCGGCGCGCGGTGCTGCGTCACCTGCTGCCGCGCAGCCGTGTGGAAGACATCGACCTCATCGCCCAGCTCTACGCGCACCTGTGGCCGCCGCAGCGCGACTTCGCCGAACAGCTGCTGCGCACCGTGGCGCACGCCTGCGCCGCGCCCGCCGGCATGCCGCGAATCGACGCTGAAATGCTGACGCGCGCGCTGCGCACCGAAACCCTGCGGCTGCTGCAGGTGTTCTTCCAGGCCGGCCTGGCCGACAAGCTCTGGCTGGAGTCGCTGTTCGAGACGCCCGAGGTGGCCGCGTTGCTCGGCCCCGCGGCGAATCAGCTGCCGGTGCGGCCCTTCCGCGACTGAGCGCCGGCCAGCAGGCGTTGCGCCTGCACGTAGCGCGCCGAGGCCTTGAGCGCCTGCCAACCCAGCGCTTCGTCGCCCGGCAGCAGCGACCGGCGCCGCGCCTCGCTGGCCGCATCGCCCTGCCAGCGACCATCGGCCGCCGCGGCGGTGAAGCCGTCGAGCATCTCGTCCAGCGGCCGGCCCTCACCGATGCTCTGGTTGCACAGCAGCGCCAGGTCGCAACCCGCCGCAAGCGCCGCCAGCACGGCGTCGGTGTAGCTCAGCAGCTGGCCGTCGATGTAGCGACCGGCCTCCATGCTCAGGTCGTCGCTGAACACCGCGCCGTCGAACGCAAAGCGCTGGCGCAGGATGTCCTTCAACCATTTTTCGGAGAAGCCCGCCGGCCGCTTGTCGACCTTCGGGTAGATCACGTGCGCCGGCATCACGGCCGCGAGCGTGCCGCCCAGCCAGTCGTAGGGCCGCGCGTCGTCGGCCAGGATGGCCTTGAGGCTGCGCCGGTCGACCGGGATCTCGACGTGCGAATCGGCCTGCACGAAACCATGCCCCGGAAAGTGCTTGCCGCAGTTGCGCATGCCCATCTGAAGCATGCCGTGCATCACGCTCTTGGCGAGCAGCGCGACCACGCGCGGGTCGCGGTGGAAGCTGCGGTCGCCGATCACGCTGCTGCCGCCGTAGTCCAGGTCGAGCACCGGCGCGAAGCTGAAGTCGACGCCGCAGGCGCGCAGTTCGCCGGCCAGCACCTGTCCGGCCGCAGTGGCGACCTGCGTGGCGCGCAGGGCATCGCGCATCCACAGTTCGCCCAGGCTGCGCATCGAGGGTAGCCGCGTGAAGCCGTCGGTGCGAAAGCGCTGCACCCGGCCGCCTTCGTGGTCGACGCAGATCAGCAGATCGGGCCGGATCGCCTTGATTTCGGCGTTCAGCGCGGTCATCTGCGCGCGGTCCTGCCAGTTGCGGGTGAAGTGGATCACGCCGCCCACATGCGGGTTCGCGAGGCGCCGGCGGTCGGCGGCGGTGAGTTCGGTGCCGGCCACATCGATGAGGAGCGGCGCGTGGTTCAGGTCGGTCATGTCTCGGTGTCTATCGGTCGGTCGGCGTGGCCGCCGGGAGTCTTCAGGCCTTTTCCACCACCACGAAGCTGGCGGCGTACTCGGTTTCGTCGGTGACGGTCACGTGCGCCGTCAAGCCCTGCGCCTCGAACCAGTCTTTGAGCTCGCCGTGCAGCACGATCACCGGCTTGCCGCTGCGCAGGTTGGCGATCTCGCACAGGCGCCAGCTCATCGGCATGCGCATGCCCAGGCCGATGGCCTTGCTGAAGGCTTCCTTGGCGGAAAAGCGCGTGGCCAGATAACTCAGGCCGCGCTTGGGCCAGCGCGCGGCGCGGGCCTGCCAGATGGCGAACTCGGCGTCGCTCAGCACCCGGCGGGCGAAGCGCTCGCCCTGGCGCTCGAAGGTGGCCGCGATGCGGCGCACGTCGCAGATGTCGGTCCCGATGCCGTAGATCATGCGGCGTCGGCGATGCAGCGCAGGTAGTCGCGCGTGGTGGCGGCGTACCCGAGTTCGAGCGCATCGGCGACGAAGGCATGACCGATCGACACCTCGTGCACGCCGCGCACGGCACGCAGGAACGGCGTGAGGTTGTCGCGGCTCAGGTCGTGGCCGGCATTGACGCCCAGGCCCGCCGCATGGGCGGCCTGCGCCGCGGCCACGTAGCGCGCGAGCACGGCGGCTTCCTGCGGCGTGCCGCGCGAGGCAGCGTAGCCCTCGGTGTAGAGCTCGACGCGGTCGGCGCCCACGGCCTTGACGGCGGCCATCATCTCGGGGATCGGGTCCATGAACAGGCTCACGCGCACGCCCAGCGCCTTGGCTTCGGCGACCAGCGGGCGCAGGCGCTCGGCGTCCTCGGGGAAGCTCCAGCCGTGGTCGCTGGTCGACTGGGTCTCGCTGTCGGGCACGAAGGTGGCCTGGTGCGGCTTCAGGTCGCGCACGAAGTCCATCAGGTTGTGGAAGGGGTTGCCTTCGATGTTGAACTCGATGCCCGGCCAGTCCTTGGCGAGCAGTTCCGACAGGTCGCTCACGTCGTGCGCGCGGATGTGGCGCGCGTCGGGGCGCGGGTGCACGGTGATGCCCTGTGCGCCCGCCGCCAGGCAGGCCTGGGCGGCGCCCACCACGCTCGGGATGCCGAGGTGGCGCGTGTTGCGCACCAAGGCGACCTTGTTGAGATTGACTGACAGGGCCGTGGTACCGGCATCGCCCGAAGAAGTGCTCATAGTGCTTGCAGATCTCTCATCATTTGCCGCGTGCGCAGCGTGGTCACGCCGCAATGGTAGTTGAGCAAGGCCCGCAGCTGGTTGCGCAGGGCACTGTTGCTGCCGGCGTTCATCGTCGCGACCTCGCGCAGGGTGGCGGTGAACGGCGTGCGGTCGTCGAGCACGCTCTGCAGCACCTGCCAGTCGGCAGCGGCCAGCGCGGCCTCGTCCTTGGCCGCCTGGCGCAGGCCGGCTTCGGGCACGAGGGTGTAGCGCGTGCGGGCCGCCAGCGGCTCCAGGGTGAGCGTCTGCACGTCGAGCGAGGGCAGCAGGCCGACCGAACGCAGCAGCAGCAGCTCGAAGGCGCGCAGCGCGGCGGCCTGCGTCGCGGCCTGGGCGCCCGCGTGGTCGCCGGCCAGCACCTGCACCACGCCGGCGTAGGCGTCGAACAGCGCCTCGTGCGCGTCGTCGCGCGCCAGCAGGCGCAGCAGCAGTTCGTTGACGTAGTAGCCCGAGAGCAACGCCTCGCCGGTCGGCATGACGTGGCCGCCCATCCATTCGGCGCCCTTGAGCGTGCGGATCTCGGCGTCGCCGCCGTAGTTCAGCTGCAGCGGCTGCAGCGGCAGCAGCACGGGACGGAAATTGGAACTCGGCCGCTTCGCCCCCTTGGCCACGAGCGCGATGCGTCCGTGGTGGCGGGTGAAGACCTCGAGGATCAGGCTCGACTCGCTCCAGTCGTAGCGATGGAGCACGTAAGCCGGTTCATGCGAAACGCGATGAGCGGCGGCCACTTCATTCGTAGCCGAAGGAACGCACGCGAGCTTCGTCGTCGGCCCAGCCGGAGCGCACCTTCACCCACAGCTCGAGGAACACCTTGGCGTCGGCCAGCTTCTCGAGCTCGACGCGGGTTTCCATGCCGATGCGCTTGATGCGCTCGCCCTTGTCGCCGATCACCATGGCCTTGTGACCGTCGCGCTCGACCACGATGGTGGCGGCGATGCGCAGCAGGCGCTTCTGGCCCTTCTTCTGGGGCGGCTCTTCCTCGAACTTGTCGATGATGACGGTCGAGGTGTAGGGCAGCTCGTCGCCCGTGAGGCGGAAGAGCTTTTCGCGCACCAGTTCGCCGGCGAGGAATTTCTCGCTGCGGTCGGTGAGCTCGTCCTCGTCGTAGAACCAGGGCTGCTCGGGCAGGTATTTTTCGCAGATGCCGAACAGGCGCTCGACGTCCTTCGCGTTCTTGGCCGACATCGGCACGAATTCGGCGAAGCTGTGCTTGGCCTGCATCGTCTGCAGCCAGGGCGCGATGTCGCCGCGGCGGTGCACGTTGTCCAGCTTGTTGGCCAGCAGCACCGTGGGGATGCCCTTGCCCAGCAGCTTGAGCACGCGCTCGTCGGCCGGCGTGAAACTGCCGGCCTCGACCATGAACAGGATCAGGTCGACGTCGCCGACCGCGCCCTGCACGGTCTTGTTGAGCGACTTGTTCAGCGCGTTGGCATGCAGGGTCTGGAAACCCGGCGTGTCGACGAACACGAACTGCGTGGCGCCCAGCGTGCGCATGCCGGTGATGCGGTGGCGCGTGGTCTGCGCCTTGCGCGAGGTGATGCTGATCTTCTGGCCGACCAGCGCATTGAGCAGCGTCGACTTGCCCACATTGGGCTTGCCGACGATGGCGATCAGGCCGCAGTGCTGCGGCCCGGTGGCAGGCGTGTCGCCTGCGGTGTCTTCGGGTCCCGCTGCGGGATTGGTTACATCGTTCATTCTGATTTCACGCGGCGCCGCGTGCCTTGAGCCGGATCAACATGGCGGCCGCGGCAGCTTGCTCGCCGGCACGGCGCGAGCCGCCGATGCCGCGCTCGCGAAGGCCCAGCTCGGGCACCTCGCACTCGACATCGAAGGTCTGCTTGTGCGCTGCACCCAGCGTCGCTGCCACGCGGTACACCGGCAGCTTCATTTTGTGGCCCTGCAGCCATTCCTGCAATTCGGTCTTCGGGTCTTTCGCGGCGGCTTCCATGCGCGGATTGATCTCGACCGCCTCGTAGAGCCGGTGCACCAGCGCCTGCGCGGCGGCAAAGCCGGCGTCCAGGTAGACCGCGCCGATCAGCGCTTCGAGCGCGTCGGCCAGGATGGAGGGCCGGTTCGGGCCGCCCGAGCGGGCCTCGCCTTCGCCCAGGCGCAGCAGCGGCGACAGCGCCAGCCCCAGCGCGAGCCGGTGCAGCGTGTCCTGCTTGACCAGGTTGGCCCGCACGCGCGACAGGTCGCCCTCGGGCAGTTCCGAGAGGCGGATGTACAGCAGGTGCGAGACGGCCAGGTTCAGCACCGAGTCGCCGAGAAACTCGAGGCGCTCGTTGTGGTCGGCCGAGAAACTGCGGTGCGTGAGCGCGAGCTGGAGCAGGCGCGGGTCCGAGAACGTGTACTGAAGGCGCGCCTGCAGCGCGACGAGGCTGCCGTCCACCTTCTTGTTCGACACCGCGGTCAGCGGGACGCGCCCTTGTATTTGAGCGTCAGGTAGGCCGGCCCGAACAGGGGGATCTCGCGCTCGTACGCATACGACACGACGACCTTGTCGCCCACCTTCTTGATCTCGAGGTCCCGGCCGCTGACCGACTTGAAGTCGTCGATGGCCTGGGCGCGGTCGAAGATCGCGCGGATCTCGGGCACCGTGGCGCCTTCCTTGGCCTTGTTGGCGGCCTTGTCGATGGCCTGCCATTCGATCAGCGTCGGAATGACCTGCGCGACGACAACGCCCACGCAGCCCAGCACCGCCGCGACGAACACCAGGCCGATGAACGAGATGCCGCGCTGGTGCGCGGCACTGCCACGGACGGACCGACTGTTGGTTCTCATGCCCTCTTACCCCTCGAACAGTAACGTTGACTGTTGATTAATTATTGAAACGGACCGATGCGACCGAGATCGCCGAAGTTCATCCAGACGAAGAAGGCCCTGCCCACGATGTTCTTGTCCGGTACGAATCCCCAGAAACGGGAATCGGCCGAATTATCGCGGTTGTCGCCCATCATGAAGTAGTTGCCTTCGGGCACCTTGCACACCACGCCCTCGACCGAGTAACGGCAGTTCTCGCGGAACGGGAAGTCGCTGGCACCCGGCACGAAGGCGGGGGCGTTCTCGTCGTTGAGGATCTTGTGCTGCTTGCCGCCGAGGTCTTCGTCGAATTGCTTCAGGATGCGCATCGACTCGCCATCGAGGTAGTCGGCGATCGGGGCCTTGCCCACCGGCTGGCCGTTGATCGTGAGCTTCTTGTTCAGGTAGGCCACCTCGTCGCCCGGGATGCCGACCACGCGCTTGATGTAGTCCATGCTGGGCTTGGGCGGGTAGCGGAACACCACCACGTCGCCGCGCGCCAGCGGCGTGCCGTCGGTGAGCTTGGTGTTGACGACCGGCAGGCGCAGGCCGTAGGTGAACTTGTTGACCAGGATCAGGTCGCCGGTCAGCAGCGTGGGCATCATCGAGCCCGAGGGAATCTTGAAGGGCTCGTACAGGAACGAGCGCAGCAGGAACACCACCAGGATCACCGGGAACAGGCCCGCGGTCCAGTCGAGCCACCAGGGCTGCATCAGCAGGCGCTCGCTGGCCTTGGCGTCGGTGGTGTCGACCTGGGTGATGCCCTGCCCCGCCAGCCGCGTGTTGCGTTCAGCGATGGAGCTCTCGAGCGTGGCGGCGGCGCGTTCGCGCTGCGGCAGGAAGTAGAAGCGTTCGGCCAGCCAGTAGACCCCGGTGACCACCGTGGCCACGAACAGCAGCAGCGCGAAGTTGCCTTCGAGCGCGCCGAAATACCAGGCGCCGACGTAGCTGGCGAACGCCGCGAGAACCAGGGTGGTGAGGTATGCCATGTTCGTGGTGATCAGTCTTCGACTTGCAGAATCGCGAGGAAGGCCTCTTGCGGGACTTCGACGGAACCGATCTGCTTCATTCTTTTCTTGCCCGCCTTCTGCTTCTCGAGCAGCTTCTTCTTGCGGGAGATGTCGCCGCCGTAGCACTTGGCGAGCACGTTCTTGCGAAGTGCCTTGATTGTCTCACGCGCAATGATCGTGACCCCGATGGCCGCCTGGATCGCCACGTCGTACATCTGGCGCGAAATGATCTCGCGCATCTTCGACACCACCGCCCGGCCGCGGTACTGCGACTGGCTGCGGTGCACGATGATCGACAGCGCATCGACCTTGTCGCCATTGAGCAGGATGTCGACCTTCACCACGTCGGACGCACGGTACTCCTTGAACTCGTAGTCCATGGAGGCGTAGCCGCGGCTCACCGACTTCAGCTTGTCGAAGAAGTCGAGCACGATCTCGCCCAGCGGCATCTCGTAGGTCAGCATGACCTGGCGGCCGTGGTAGGCCATGTTCAGCTGCACGCCACGCTTCTGGTTGGCCAGCGTCATGACGGAGCCGACGTATTCCTGCGGCATGTACAGATGCACGGTGACGATCGGCTCGCGGATCTCCGCCATCTTGCCGACGTCGGGCATCTTGGACGGGTTCTCCACCATGATCACTTCGCCGTCGTTGCGCACCACCTGGTAGACCACGCTGGGCGCGGTCGTGATCAGGTCCTGGTCGAACTCGCGTTCCAGGCGCTCCTGCACGATCTCCATGTGCAGCAGGCCCAGGAAGCCGCAGCGGAAGCCGAAGCCCAGCGCCTGGCTCACTTCGGGTTCGTAGCGCAGCGACGAATCGTTGAGCTTGAGCTTCTCGAGCGCATCGCGCAGCGAGTCGTACTCGCTGGCTTCGGTCGGGTACAGGCCCGCGAACACCTGCGGCTGGATTTCCTTGAAGCCGGGCAGCGCCTCGGTGGCCGTGGCGGCGGCGCCACCGGTGCCGGGCCGGATCAGCGTGACCGTGTCGCCGACCTTGGCCGCCTGCAGTTCCTTGATGCCCGCGATGATGTAGCCCACCTCGCCGGCTTCGAGCGACGCGCGCGACTCGTTGGCGGGCGTGAAGACGCCGATGCTGTCGGCGTTGTACATCGCGCCCGAGGCCATCATCTTGATGCGCTCGCCCTTCACGAGGCGACCGTCGACCACGCGCACCAGCATCACGACGCCGACGTACGGGTCGAACCAGCTGTCGATGATCATCGCGCGCAGCGGGCCGTCGGGATTGCCGCGCGGTGCGGGCATGCGCGCGACGATGGTCTCGAGGATGTCGTCGATGCCGACGCCGGTTTTTGCGGAGCACGGAATCGCGTCGGTCGCGTCGATGCCGATCACGTCTTCGATTTCGGTGCGCGCGTTGTCGAGGTCTGCATTCGGCAGATCGATCTTGTTGAGCACCGGGATCACTTCGACGCCGAGGTCGAGCGCGGTGTAGCAGTTGGCCACCGTCTGCGCTTCGACGCCTTGCGATGCGTCGACAACGAGCAATGCGCCTTCACATGCCGACAGCGAGCGGCTCACTTCGTACGAGAAGTCGACGTGGCCCGGCGTGTCGATCAGATTGAGGTTGTAGACCTGTCCATCGCGTGCCTTGTAGTGCAGCGCGGCGGTCTGCGCCTTGATGGTTATCCCACGCTCTTTTTCGATGTCCATCGAGTCGAGCACCTGCGCTTCCATTTCGCGTTCCGCGAGGCCGCCGCAACGTTGGATCAAACGGTCTGCGAGCGTCGACTTGCCATGATCGATGTGCGCAATGATCGAAAAATTTCTGATGTGATTCATCAACGGGAACGCTTAAGTACTTGAATTGGCTCGGGCGCCGAGGGGCGGGGCCAAGAAAAAAGGGCGCGTCTTCTGGAGACGCGCCCTGAACCAACAAGCAATGGCAACTGCAGTAGTTGGAACTTCATTGTAGGCAAAAAGGGAAGCACGTACATCCGGGAACAGGGTCCAAAGGGCTCGTTGCAGGTCCACAACATCAAAGATACTCACAACTTATCAACAGGATCGGTGGAGCAGTAGCTGAACAACTTGTGGGCGATCTGTGGAGCACCGGTGGACGGCTGTGTGACATCTCGCATCGTGAAGGCCATCGCCCTCTTTATGCGCTGACTGGCCGCCAGGAGCTGTCTATTCTACCGAAATTCGTCCTTAGCCCTTTTATAAGTTAGTGATCGCAAACAAATCTTGGTGTTTTCGAGGCCTCGGATTTTTTTAGAGGCCGGCGCCGAAGCGTCGTAAAGACCTCGAAAAAATGGCCCCAAACCCGACTGCCGGGTGGGGCCACTTGACGCCGCCGCCGTATCAGCGTGCGGGTCGGATCAAGGCGTACTGCGCCCAGTCGCCTCGGCGGTAGAGCACGCTGAGCGACTTGGCCTTGTCCGCCTTGGCGACCGCCGCCTCGAATTCGCGGGCATTCGCCACCTCGAGATTGCCCACCGCCAGGATGACGTCACCCTCGCGCAGGCCGGCCCGCGCCGCGGCGTCGTTGGCGGCATCAACCTTCACGCCGCCCTTCAGCTTGAGCTCTTTCTTCTGCGCATCGCTGAGGTCGCTGACCGCGAGGCCCAGCGACTTGAGGGCCGCGGAGGCGGACGGCTTCGCAGCCGGCTCGTCGCGGTCGGTCGCGCGCTTGGCGGGCTTGTCCGGCTCGATCTCGGCGATGGTCACGCTGAGGTCGCGCGAGCTGCCGCGGCGGAACACGGTCAACGTGCTCTTGGTGCCCGGCTTGGTGTTGCCCACGAGGCGCGGCAGGTCGCTCGGTTTCTCGATGGCCTTGCCGTCGAACTTGGTGATGACGTCGCCCGGCTCCACGCCGGCCTTCTCGCCCGGCGACCCGGCTTCGACGCCGCGCACCAGCGCGCCCTGCGCCTTGCCCAGGCCGATGGCCTCGGCCACGTCCTTGGTGACCTGGTCGATCTGCACGCCGATGCGGCCGCGCGAGACGCGCCCCGAGGTGCGCAGCTGCTCGCTGACGCGGATCGCCTCGTCGATCGGGATCGAGAACGAGATGCCCATGAAGCCGCCCGAGCGCGAATAGATCTGGCTGTTGATGCCCACCACTTCGCCGCGCATGTTGATCAGCGGGCCGCCCGAGTTGCCGGGGTTGATGGCCACGTCGGTCTGGATGAACGGCAGGTACTCACCCGTGTCGCGCTGCTTGGCGCTCACGATGCCGGCCGTGACGGTGTTCTCCAGGCCGAAGGGCGAACCGATCGCCATCACCCACTCGCCCACGCGCAGCTTGGAGATGTCGCCCACCTTCACCGCGGGCAGGCCCGTGGCCTCGATCTTCACCACGGCCACGTCGGTGCGCTTGTCGGCACCGATGATCTTGGCCTTGAACTCGCGCTTGTCGGGCAGCGTGACCAGCACCTCGGAGGCGTCTTCCACCACGTGTGCGTTGGTCATGACGTAGCCGTCGCCCGTCAGGATGAAGCCCGAGCCCACACCGCGCGGACGCTCTTCTTCCTGCTGCGGACGGTTCGGGCGCGGCCCCTGGCGCGGCGTGCCCGGCAGCGGCTGGCCGAAGAAGCGGCGGAAGAACTCCTGCATCTCCTCGTCCATCTCGCCGTTGCCGCCGCCGCGCTGCGCGACCTTCTCGACGGTGCGGATGTTGACCACGGACGGACCGACCTGATCGACCAGGTCGGTGAAGTCGGGCAGCGTGCGCGTCTGCGCATGCACCGACTCGACCGGCAGGAAAGTGGCGCCGGCCGTCAGCGCCAGCGCAAAGGCCAGCAGACCGGAACGAAGCTTGTGTCCCTCGACTTTGAACATCATCGGTTGTCTTTCCAAAAGAACAGAGCTGCAAATAACGACAGAGGCTATGAGTACCCGGCGCCGGCTTGGTTCAGCCCGAACGCCTGCACGGCGTCAGCCCATCGCCCGTCAGCGCGTGCGCGCGAGGCTCTGGGCAAAGGCATTGAGCGTCTGCTGCGGCACCTCGCCGACCGCGGTCAGCCACCAGTCGCTGGCCGGTGCGGGCAGTCGCCGGCGGATCGCGTTGGTGGCGCCGATGGTCAGCACGCCGTCGCCCGGCGTGCGCGTGGGATCGTAGCGTTCGATGAAGAGCGAGACCGTCGCCAGGCCATCGGAGAAGGTCCACTGGACGGTGGTCGCCTCGGGCTTGGGCGGCTTGCCGTCGCCGGCGGGCAGCGCGGGGCGTCGGAAGAAGCTTCGGGGCTTGAATCCGGCCACGGGTGTGCGCAGCATCCAGCCTTCGTCCTGCGCGGTGCTGCGCTCGAGTTCGAGCTTCTCGATGCGGTAGCCGCTCGTGTTGGCCATCATCTGCGCCAGTGCCTGCGCCTTCACGGGCGCATCGAGCTGCAGCTCGGAGAACGCCGACTGCTCGACCACGCGGGTGTCGCTGTCGACGGTCTGGAGCTTCACCACGAGGCCGGAGCGGCGTTCGCTCCAGATGCGGTAGCCGAAGCGCAGGCCGTCGCGCGGCACCAGCTGCACCACGTCGGCGTCGAAGCCCGCGACGCGGTCCTTGCCGATGGCGCGCACGTCGTAGTAGTCGCCCACCGACGAATCGGGCTTGTCGGGCAGATTGGGGAAGAGGTCGAGGTTCTCGCGCTTCTCGACCTTCACGACCTTCGCCTCGGGCAGGAAGGTCATCACGTTGCGGTTGCGCCGGAAGGTCGAGCGCGGCGGGCCCGACAGCGCTTCGATGCGCTCCAGCTGGTGATCGCCGTCGCGCACATGCCAGATGCGCGCGCTCGACAGGTCGCCGCCCGGAGCCGACACCACGAAGGTGCCCACGTAGCTGCGCTGCCGCGCGCCCGCATGCATGCGCTGCAGCCACTCGGTCACGCCCATGGCCGGCGGTTCGTCGGTCTGCGCCGAGGGCACGCTCTTCGTGTTCGCCGCACCGTAGCGGGTCTGCGCGGTGGCCATCTGCCCCAGGCAAAGAACAGCAAACGCGAGCACCAGGGTGCGTGCGGAAATCGGCATGTGAACAACGGTCATTGCAGGCGGCGACGGTCGCGCAATCAGCGCGTGGGGCCCTCGAAGGTGGCGTTGCGCAGGAAACCGGACGGCATTTGCGATGCACCACCGGCCTGCTGGTGGGCTTCGAGCAGCTGGTCAAGGCGCGGATCGCGCAGCATGACCTGCGGATTGCCGCTGCCGACCAGCACACGGGTCGGCGTCAGGGCGCCGTTGCCCGGCAGCTCGCTGCCACCGGCCGCGGCCGCCAGCACCGAGTTCGCCACGGGCGGCTGCACCGCGGCCAGTTGGGCACCGCCGTTCGGCACCGCGGCACCGTTGCCGACCAGCGTCCAGCTGATGGCCGCCACGGCCATCAACGACGCGGCGCCCGCCACCAGCTTCCAGCGGAACACCGGCTCGTTGGCCGCCTCGGCGCGTTGCCGCACGGGCATCGCAGCCGGCACGGCGGCCAGCGGTGCCACGGCCGCAGGCGGCGCCGCCACGACCGGCTCTTGCGCCAGCCGCTGCTGGAAACGCGCCAGGAAGGCCGAGGTGTCGCTGCAGCGCGAATGCGCCGACGAGCGCAGCACGTCGCCCACCACGTGGTACGCGTGCCAGGCGTCGCGCGAGTCTTCCTCGGCGCAGACGGATTCGATCGCACGCGCGAACGCCTCGCCCTGCAAATGGCCGTCCGCCAGCGCGGACACCTGTTCCCGAACCGTCATCGTCTGATTCATGTCATTCACCTGCTGATCTACCAACGCTTGCCGGACTGGTTGTCCAGCAGCGGCTTGACCCTGGCCGAAATGGCCTCGCGCGCCCGGAAAATACGCGAGCGCACCGTGCCGATCGGGCAATCCATGACCTCGGCAATCTCTTCGTAACTCATCCCCTCGATCTCGCGCAGCGTGACCGCCTGGCGCAACTCGGTCGGGAGCGCTTCCATGGCAGCCTCGACGGCACTGGCGATTTCGTTCGCCGCCATGACCGATTCGGGGGTTTCATCGCTGGTTGGTTCGTTTCCAGGACGGTAAGTTTCATCTTCGTCGTCCGAGGACGAACGCAGTGCGCTTTCGGAGACGGTCGGATCGCGCTTCATGTCCACCAGCGCCTTCTTGGCGGTGTTCACGGCGATCCGGTACAGCCAGGTGTAGAACTGGGCCTCGCCGCGGAACTGGTGCAGCGCGCGGTAGGCGCGGATGAAGGTTTCCTGGGCGATGTCCTCGATCAGGTCGACATCGCGCACCATGCGCCCGATCAGCCGTTCGATGCGGCGCTGGTACTTGATGACCAGCAGCTCGAACGCCTTCTGGTCGCCCGCGACGGTGCGCTGGACCAGCTGGAAATCGACCTCACCCGGGCGCGACGCCTGCGCCGCCTCATCGGGCAGCGCGGACTCCGGAGGCACGGGAGGCAAAGAAGTGGTCATCGAAACGGGTCAGGGCGCGTCGGCCGGAGCGGTCGCGCGCCAGGGATCGCCGGCCGGCTCGGCCGCCGGGGGCCGCGCATAGACCGCGCGGCGCACGTCGCGCCAGCGCTCGGGCATGGCCCGCTGCTCGAGCCAGACCCAGCGGGCCGCGCGGCCGGGTTCGGCCAGGCGGACCAGCAACAGCGACTGGAAATCGAGCGCCACCACGGCGCGCGCGGCGAGCACGCCGCGCGTCGGATCGGCACCGGTCAGCGACCAGTGCAATCCATCGAAGTGCAACGTGGCTGCACCGTCCCGCCGCAGGCCAAAGCCCGCGGCGACACCGGAAAAGACGACGCTGAGCAGCAGCAACAACTGGCGCCAGCCATTGCTATCGAACAGATAGCAGGCCGCGCCGGCGCAGCAGACGCCCAGAGTCCAAAGGGCCAGAAGAATCCGGGTCGCGCCGCGGGTGCGCCCCACCGGATAGGTCACCGACGGTGCGCTGTGCATGGGAGAGCGACGCTCAAGCGCGCTTGAACACCAGCGTGCCGTTGGTGCCGCCGAAGCCGAAGTTGTTCTTGACCGCGACATCGATCTTCAGATCGCGCGCCTCGTTGGCGCAGTAGTCGAGATCGCACTCCGGATCCTGGTTGAAGATGTTGATCGTCGGCGGGCTCTTCTGGTGATGCAGCGCGAGCACCGTGAACACCGATTCGATGCCGCCCGCGCCGCCCAGCAGGTGGCCGGTCATGGACTTGGTCGAATTGACGACGAGCTTCTTCGCGTGATCGCCGAAAGCCAGCTTGACCGCATTGGTCTCGTTGAGGTCACCGATCAGCGTCGAGGTGCCGTGCGCGTTCAGGTACTGGACCTCGTCGGCATTAACACCCGCATTGGCCAGCGCCATCGCCATCGAACGGCGCGGGCCGTCGACGTCGGGAGCGGTCATGTGGTACGCGTCGCCGGTCATGCCGAAGCCTGAAACCTCAGCGTAGATCTTGGCGCCGCGCGCCTTGGCGTGTTCGTACTCCTCGAGCACAAGCACGCCGGCGCCTTCGCCCAGCACGAAGCCGTCGCGGTCCTTGTCCCACGGGCGCGAGGCCGTGGCGGGATCGTCGTTGCGGGTGCTCAGCGCGCGAGGCGCGGTGAAGCCGCCGATGCCGAGCGGAGAGATGGTCGATTCGGCGCCGCCCGCGATCATGACGTCGGCATCGCCGTACTCGATCATGCGTGCCGACGTGCCGATGGCATGCAGGCCGGTGGTGCAGGCGGTAACCACTGCGATGTTCGGGCCCTTGAAGCCGTACTTGATCGAGACATGGCCCGAGATCATGTTGATGATCGACGCCGGCACGAAGAACGGCGAAATGCGGCGCGGGCCACGGCTCGCGTACTCGCCGTGCGTCTGTTCGATCATCGGCAGACCGCCGATGCCCGAGCCGATGTTGCAGCCGATGCGCACGGCCTTTTCATAGGACAGCGCTTCGCCGGTCGGCAGTCCGCTGTCCTGCACCGCCTGGATGGCGGCGGCGAGACCCAGATGAATGAAGCGGTCCATGTGACGCGCTTCTTTCTCCGAGATGTATTGGGTGATGTCGAAACCCTTGACCTCACCGGCGAACTTGCAGGCGAAGGCGCTTGCATCGAACGCGGTGATGTTCGCAATGCCCGACTTCCCGGCCAACAGGTTGGTCCAGGATTCGGTTGCGGTGTTTCCGACAGGAGCGATGCAACCGAGTCCGGTCACGACGACGCGGCGTTTGGTCATGCCGGCAAACCTTTCTGGAAGCGCTGGACAGCTGCCGAGCGGCGCGGGCGGTTGAAAAAAGAGCCGCCGGCCGTCGTTGCAGTGTCAGCTGGCCGATCAGGCCTTTTGATTCTTGGTGGCGTAGTCGACGGCGTTCTGCACCGTCGTGATCTTCTCGGCGTCTTCGTCCGGGATCTCGATGCCGAACTCGTCTTCGAGTGCCATCACGAGTTCGACCGTGTCGAGCGAGTCAGCGCCGAGGTCGGCCACGAAAGCCTTTTCGTTCGTCACTTGGGACTCTTCCACGCCGAGTTGCTCGGCGATGATTTTCTTGACACGTGCTTCGATATCGCTCATTTGATTCCCTCTAAGGGTTGTAGGTAACTGGTGGATTTTAGCCGGGCGGCCCGTGGCATTTGCCCCGCGCTCCGGTACGGAAAAAGATTGCGCCTTTCGGCTACATGTGCATGCCGCCGTTGACGTGCAGCTCCTGCCCCGTCACGTACGAGGCCTGCGGCGATGCGAGGTAGGCCACCGCATGCGCGATGTCGGCCGGCTTGCCCAGGTGGCCCAGCGGGATCTGCGAGAGCAGCGCCTGTTGCTGGGCTTCCGGCAGGCTGGCCGTCATGTCGGTTTCGATGAAGCCCGGCGCGACACAGTTGACCGTGATGTTGCGGCTGCCGAGTTCGCGGGCCAGCGCACGGGTCATGCCCGACACGCCGGCCTTGGCGGCCGCGTAGTTGGCCTGGCCGGCATTGCCGGACGCGCCCACCACGCTCGTGATGCTGATGATGCGGCCATAGCGCTGCTTCATCATCGGGCGGATCACCGCGCGCGAGAGACGGAAGACGGCCTTGAGGTTGGTGTCGAGCACCGCATCCCAGTCGTCATCCTTCATGCGCATGGCGAGCGTGTCGCGCGTGATGCCGGCGTTGTTGACCAGCACATGGATCGCGCCGTAAGCCTGCACGATCTCGTCGATCAGGGCTTCGACGGCAGCGCCGTCGTTCACGTCGAGCGCACGGCCGCGGCCGTCGAACGCGCTCAGCGCCTGTGTGATCTTGGCAGCGCCGTCGTCGGTGGTGCCGGTGCCCACGACCTTCAGGCCGCGCTGCGCGAGTTCGAGTGCAATGGCAGCGCCGATGCCGCGCGTTGCGCCGGTGACCAGGGCGACCTGGCCTTCGAATTTGGGAGTGCTCATAAAAGAGAAAAAGTATCGGGGCCTGGCGGCGTTCAGCCGGCGAGCGATTGTCGGACGTCCGCGAGGGTGGCCGGGTCGTACACCGACGCGGCTTCCAGTTCGGGGGCGATGCGCTTCACCATGCCGGCCAGCACCTTGCCGGGACCGCACTCGATGATGGCGGTTGCACCGCGCAGTTTCAAGGCCTGAACGCTCTCGACCCAGCGCACCGGACCGGCGGCCTGGCGCACCAGGGCGTCGCGGATGCGGTCGGCATCGGTCTCGACGGCCACGTCGATGTTGTTGAGCACCGGAATCTGCGGCGCAGCCAACGCCACGCTCGCGAGCTTCTCGCGCAGGGCTTCGGCCGCGGGCTTCATCAGGCTCGAATGGAACGGCGCCGACACCGGCAGCGGCAATGCGCGCTTGGCGCCGTTGGCCTTCAGCAGCTCGCAGGCCTTGTCGACCGCGGCCTTGCTGCCGGCGATCACGGTCTGCATCGGATCGTTGAAGTTCACGGCCTCGACCACTTCGGCGCTGCCGGGGCCGAACGTGGCGGTGGCTTCGGCGCAGCCGGCGACCACCTTGTCGGACGCCATGCCGAGGATCGCCGCCATCGCGCCGACGCCGACCGGCACGGCCTGCTGCATGGCCTGCGCGCGGAAACGCACCAGCGGCGCGGCCTGCGAGAGCGTGAGCACGCCCGAGGCCACCAGCGCCGAATACTCACCCAGCGAATGGCCGGCCACCACGGACGGCGTGGCACCGCCCTCGGCCAGCCAGGCGCGCCATGCGGCCACGCCGGCCACCAGCATCACGGGCTGCGTGTTGGTGGTGAGCGCCAGTTCTTCCTTGGGGCCGTTCTTGATCAGCACGCCGATGTCTTCGCCCAGCGCTTCGGAGGCTTCGCGCAAGGTCTCGACCACGGCCGGGTGATCGCCCCAGGCGTCGAGCATGCCGACCGCCTGCGAGCCCTGACCCGGAAAGACAAAAGCAAAGGATTTCATTGTTGTTTCTTCGTCACCGCGCCGACGCCCGCTTCGGGGCGCCGCGACGCACTACAGATTCAATAGCACCGCGCCCCAGGTGAAGCCACCGCCCACGCCTTCCAGCATGAGGGTCTCACCCTTCTTCACCTTGCCCGAGCGCACGGCTTCGTCGAGCGCCAGCGGGATCGAGGCGGCCGAGGTGTTGCCGTGCTCGTGCACCGTGACGACCAGCTTTTCGCGCGGCAGCTTCAGCTTCTTGGCTGTGCCTTCCATGATGCGGATGTTGGCCTGGTGCGGGATCAGCCAGTCGATGTCGGCCTCGGTCTTGCCGGCCTTGGCGAGCGTGGCGCGCGCGGCGTCTTCGAGCACGCGGACCGCCAGCTTGAAGACGGCCTGGCCGTCCATGTGCAGCAGCGGCGTGCCGAGCACGTTGCCACCCGACACATGGCCGGGTACGCACAGGATGCCGACGTGCTTGCCGTCCGCATGCAGGTCGCTGGCCAGAATGCCAGGTTCGTCGGAAGCCTCGAGCACCACCGCGCCCGCGCCGTCGCCGAACAGCACACAGGTGGTGCGGTCGTTGAAGTCGAGGATGCGGGAGAACACTTCGGCGCCGATCACCAGCGCGCAGCGCGCGGTGCCCGTGCGGATCATCGCGTCGGCCACCGTCAGTGCGTAGACGAAACCGCTGCAGACCGCCTGGACGTCGAAGGCCGGGCAGCCGGCAATGCCGAGCTTATGCTGGAGGATCGCGGCCGACGACGGGAACACCATGTCCGGCGTCGAGGTCGCGACGATGATCAGGTCGACGTCGCTCGCCTTGCGGCCGGCGGCTTCCAGTGCATGCTTCGCGGCTTCGAGGCCGAGATCGCTGCTGCTGACATCGGGCGCCGCGAAGTGGCGCGCGTGAATGCCGGTGCGCTCGACGATCCACTGATCGGAAGTTTCGATGCCGCGTGTCGCCAGATCCTTGGCAAGGTCGTCATTGGTGACGCGGCGGGGGGGCAGGTAGCTGCCGGTGCCGGTAATGCGCGAAAAAGGGGTCATCAAGCGTGAAGGGCTGTCGCGTCGGCCGGCGCCGCCGACTCCTGCCGCGCGAGCAAAGGCGCGGCGTGGGCGATGCGGGCCCGCACGCGATCGAGCAGGTTGTTGCGAGCGGCATCATAAGCGCGATCCAACGCATGGCCGAAAGCCACTTCGTCGGCCGAGCCATGGCTCTTGAACACCAGCCCGCGCAGACCCAGCAAGGCCGCACCGTTGTAGCGACGGTGATCCAGACGACCTTTGAACGCTTTTAAAACCGGATAAGCAACAATAGCCACCAGTTTCGTGAGAATGTTTCGCGAGAACTCGACGCGAATGAACTCGCCGATCATCGACGCAACGCCTTCACTGGCCTTCAGCGCCACATTGCCGACAAATCCGTCGCACACGACGATGTCGGTCGTACCCTTGAAAATGTCGTTCCCTTCGACGTTGCCGTAGAAGTTCAGATCCTTGGAGTTGGCAGCTGCACGCAGCAGTTGACTGGCCTTCTTGATGGTTTCGCTGCCCTTGATGGCTTCTTCACCAATATTGAGCAAGCCGACCGAAGGCGATTCGTTGCCGGTCAATGCCGAAACGAGCGCGGAGCCCAGCACGGCGAACTGGAGCAGGTCTTCGGCGTCGCAATCGACGTTCGCACCGAGATCGAGCACGGTGGTCGCCCCGCCCTTCACATTGGGCAGCTGCGGCGCGATGGCCGGACGGTCGATGCCGTCGAGCGTTTTGAGAAGATAGCGTGCGATCGCCATCAATGCGCCCGTGTTGCCGGCAGATATGGCCGCTTGCGCTGCACCATCCTTGACCTGCTGGATCGCGACGCGCATCGAAGAGTCCTTCTTCTTGCGCAGGGCGATTTCGATGGGATCGTCCATACCGACCACTTCGCTGGCCGGCACGATGCGGGCGCGCGGATGGTCGGCGAACCCCGCCAATGCGGCCGGTGCACCGACGAGCAGCAACGAGGCTTCGCTGTGCCGCTCGAGAAACGCGCGGCAGGCCGCGAGCGTGACACGCGGCCCATGATCACCCCCCATGCAATCCACGGCGAGCGTGATTGCGGCGGGCGCAGCAGTGAGTTCGGGAGAAAAAGGCGCAGCCATCAAAACAAAGGCCCGACGCTACAGCAAAAGTAGCTTCGGGCCTTGGCCTTGGGATTCGAGATCAGGCTTCGGACTTGTTCTTGAGCACCTGACGGCCGCGGTAGAAACCGTTCGGGCTGATGTGGTGGCGCAGGTGCGTTTCGCCGGTGGTGGGCTCGACAGCGATGCCGGGCACGCCCAGGGCGTTGTGGGAACGGTGCATGCCGCGCTTGGAAGGCGACTTCTTGTTTTGCTGGACGGCCATGATGGCTCCTGGACGGTTAGGTGGGTGACTGGATGCGGGCTCAAGCGGTGGCAATGAGGCGAAAGCTCCGGCGGCATGCATGGAATGCCACGTTCTGCCTTTGCCTTGTATGCATTGCTGCTCACGGCGGCGCGCGCGAAGCCCATGATTATAGCCCAGCCAGAGAGAAAGGGCTACTTGCCCTCTTCGGGCTTGCGCGGACGCAACGCACCGAGCACGGCGAAGGGGTTCGGCTTGGCCTCTTCGGCCGCCTGGAAATCGTCGTCGCTGGACGACAGGCGCACCGGCGTCGGGCACACGTCGTGGACCGGCATGACGGGGATTTCCATCAGCAATTCGTCCTCGATCAGCCCGCGCAGGTCGAAGTCGCGGCTGACGACCAGCAAGTCTTCGTCGGATTCCTCGTCTTCCGCCTCGGCCGTGGCCTCGTCGGCCACGAAACGGAACCAGCGGTCCACGAACAGTTCGGTATCGACCGGCGACAGGCAGCGCTGGCAGACCAGCGGCACGGTGGTTTCGACGTCCAGATGCAGCCAGGGCGTTGCCTTGCCGTCGGCGCCGGGGCGCTCTTCGCCGGTCGCTTCCCAGCGGACCACGGCATCGGTGGCCGGCGTCGCCAGTTCGGCGACCAGGCGTGCGAAACCCGGGACCGGATCGGCACCATCCAGCGTGGCAGCCGCCGCGGTGAACGCGGGCACATTGAGCCTTTCGGGGGCAAATTCTCTCTTCATCCGTCCCAGTCTAGCGCGCCGGCCGGCCTCCCAGGCGAGCAACCCGTCGAGCCGGTCGGGTCCGGTCGCTCACGCACAATCGCTGCATGCAACGCACCGTGATCCTCGCCTCGACCTCGCGCTACCGGCGCGAACTGCTCACCCGCCTCCATTTGCCCTTCGAGGTGCACGCCCCCGAAGTCGACGAAACCCCGCTCGAAGGCGAGACGCCCCGCGCGCTGGCCGAGCGCCTGGCGCTGGAAAAGGCCAATGCCGTGGCCGCGCGCTTTCCTGAGGCGGTGGTGATCGGCTCCGACCAGGTCGCCGACCTGGCGGGCGAAGCGCTCGGCAAGCCCGGCGACCACGCACGGGCCACCGCCCAGCTGCGCCGCATGCGCGGCCAGACGCTGATCTTTCAGACCGCCGTGGCCGTCGTCTGCCATGCGACGGGCTTCGTCCAGCGCGACATCGCCCCCGTGCGCGTGGTGTTCCGCGACCTCTCGGACGCCGCCATCGAGCGCTATCTATTAGCGGAACAGCCCTACGACTGCGCCGGCAGCGCCAAGAGCGAGGGCTTCGGCATCGCGCTGCTCGACGCCATCGACAGCGACGATCCGACCGCGCTGGTCGGCCTGCCCCTGATCCGCACCTGCCGGATGCTGCGCGCCGCGGGGGTCGACCTGCTGTGACCGCCAAAGGCAAGCTCTACCTCGTCCCCGCGCCGCTCGATTTCGGCTGCGATCTCCAGGCCCCGCTGCAGGACGCCCTGCCGCTGGGCACGCTGCAGGCCGCCGCCGGCATCACGCACTGGATCTGCGAGAACGCCAAGTCGGCCCGCGCCTACCTGAAGCGCATCGATGCCGTCGTGCCACTGGCCGCGCCGCTGCAGGCCCAGGACATCCAGGAACTGCCGCGCGAAGTGCACAAGAAAGGCGACCACGCCGGCCAGTTCGACGCCCGCCCGCTGCTGGCTGCCGCGCTCGCAGGCCACGACGTCGGCCTGCTGAGCGAAGCCGGCATGCCCGCCGTGGCCGACCCCGGCTCGTCGGTGGCGCGCGCCGCGCACGACCTGGGCATCACCGTCGTGCCGCTCACCGGACCGGTGTCTTTGCTGTTGGCCCTCGCAGCAAGCGGCCTGAACGGACAGAACTTCGCCTTCGTCGGCTACCTGCCGCAGGATGGCGGCGAACGCCAGGCGCGCATCCGCGAGCTCGAGACGCTCGCACTCAAGACCGGCCAGACGCAGCTCTTCATCGAAACGCCGTACCGCAACGCCGCCCTGCTGCAGGCGCTGGTGCAGACGCTGCAGCACAACACCCGGCTCGCCGTCGCGCGCGGCCTGACGCTCGCCACCGCGCAGGTGCGCAGCGAGACGGTGAAGGCCTGGCGCGCCGCCAAGCCGCAGGCCACGACCGACGAGCGCCTGCCCGCCGTGTTCGCCATCGGGCGCTGACGGTGGGGCCGGGCGTCACAGCCGGTACGCGCTGGGCGTCGCGCGCCCAGTTCTTCGCGTCGGGCTTCATCTTCGCGACCTGGGGCGTGCATGTGCCGACGGTCAAGGCGCACTACGCCATCGACGAGGCGCAGCTCGGGCTCGCCATGCTTGCGGCGGGCGCTGGAGCAATGGTTGGGCTGACGAGCGCCGGTCGCTGGATCGGCCGCCACGGCCCGCGCCGCATGGCCGCGCTGTGCGGCTGCGTCTACGCACTGCTGATCGCCGGCCTGATCGCGATGCCCGGCTATGCCGCGCTGCTGGGCCTGCTGGCGGTGTTCGGCCTGGTCACCAGCGTGTTCGATGTGGCGATCAACACCGAGGCCGCGCAGCTCGAACTGCGCGGTGGCCAACCGTTGATGAGCGGCATGCACGGCATGTTCAGCCTCGGCGGCATGGTCGGCGCCGCGAGCGGCAGCGCGGCACTGGCCGCCGGCATGGCGCCGCAGACCCACTTGTGGACGGTGGCCGTGGTGATGATCGGCGTGGTCGCGATCGCAGCCACGCGCATGCTGCCCACGCCGGCCGCACCCGCCGACGGCGCGGCCGCAACGGACCATAGCTTTCGTCTGCCGCGCGGCGTGCTCGCGGTGCTCGGCGTGCTGGCCGCGCTGGGGCTGATCGCCGAGGGCGCCATCTACGACTGGAGCGTGCTCTACATGCAGCAAGAACTGGGCAGCCCGCAGCAGCAGGCCGCGCTGGCCTATGCGAGCTTTTCCGCCGCGATGGCGGCTGCGCGTTTCGGTGGCGACGCGATGCGCGCCCGCTTCTCACCCACGGCCTTGCTGCGCGGCAGCGGTCTGCTCGCGGCGGGGGCGATGACGCTGGTGCTGCTGACCGACCTGCCCTGGCTCGCCTTGCTGGGTTTCGCAGGCGTCGGCGTTGGTTTCGCGAATGTGGTGCCGATCCTGTTCGGCGCCTCGGCCCGCGTGCCGGGCGTGGCGCCTGCCAACGGCATTGCCGCCGTGTCGGCCATCGCGTACCTGGGGTTCATGGCAGGGCCCGCGGTGATCGGCCTGCTGGCGCGGGTCAGCTCGCTGACCGCCGCGCTCTATGTGGTGGTGGCCTTTGCCGCCGCGCTGGCAGCCTCGGCCCGGTTCACCGGCAGCGGCGGCAGCAGCGCCGCCTGACAAAAGCCGCGCTCAGCGCAGCGCCGGCGAGGTCTTCAGCGCACTCACCGAGGCCGCGCCCATGGCGGCGCCGAACTTCTTGGCCAGCTTCTCGGCCACGTTGTCGCGGCGCGTGTAGTCGATGACTTCCTCGGCCTTGATCACCTCGCGTGCCACGAAGTCGACGTTGCCCAGCTGGTCGGCCAGGCCGAACTCGACGGCCTGCTCGCCGCTCCAGAACAGGCCGCTGAACAGACCCGGGGTGTCGAGCTTGAGGCGGTCGCCGCGGCCGGTCTTCACCACGTTGATGAACTGCGTGTGGATCTGGTTGAGCATCGACTGCGCATGCGCGCGTTGCGCGTCGTTCATCGGGCTGAACGGATCGAGGAAGCCCTTGTTTTCACCGGCCGTCAGCAGGCGGCGCTCGACGCCGACCTTTTCCATCACGCCGGTGAAGCCGAAGCCGTCCATCAGCACGCCGATGCTGCCGACGATGCTGGCCTTGTCGACGAAGATCTTGTCGGCGGCCGCGGCGATGTAGTACGCCGCCGAGGCGCAGGTTTCCTCGACCACCGCGTAGACCGGCTTCTTGTGCTTGGCCTTCAGGCGCTTGATCTCGTCGTTGATGATGCCGGCCTGCACCGGGCTGCCGCCGGGCGAGTTGATCAGCAGCACCACGCCCTTGGCGCCCTCGTCCTCGAAGGCCGTCTTCATGGCGGCGATCACGAACTCGGCGCTGGCATCGCCGCCGTTGGCGATCTCGCCCTTGATCTCGACGACGGCCGTGTGGGCCGTGGTCTTGGCGGTGCTGGGCGTGCTGCGCGAGAACGCGAACCAGGCCAGGAACACGAAGAAGGCCAGCCAGCCCAGGCGCACGAAGGTCTTCCAGCGGCGCGTGGCCTTCTGCTCATTCAGGGAGGCGAACGCGAGTTTCTCGAGCGTGGCGCGCTCCCACCCGGGGCGCTGCGTGGGGTCTTGGGCCATGGTGCGGGGGCTGTCTTGGGATGTCGTGAGGGGGACGGCCGGCTCCAGCGGTTCGAAACCCTGGGGTTCCCTGCGGTTCGGATCGGTCATGTCAGAAGGAAAGAGGTTGGAGGTTCCAGTCAGTATGCCAGTGCACCACGCCGTCTTCTTCACTCAGCGCGATCTTCACGAGCCCGCCGCGACACGGTCCGCCCGCGCATTCGCCGGTGTCGGGCTTGTAGACGGCGCCATGGGTGGCGCACAGCAGCCACTGGCCGCTGTCGTCGAAGAAGCGGTCGGGCTGGAAGTCCATCTCCATCGCCACATGGCTGCAGCGGTTGAGGTACGCATGCGGCAGGCCCTCGAAGCGCACCGCGAAGGCGCGGCAGGTTTCGCCGCCGTGGACCACGTCGAAGGGCACGGCGTTGCCACCCTCGACCAGGTCCGAGGCATTGCACAGCGGGATGCGCGAGTCGCTCATGCCTTGGCCCTCAGGCGTTGTCGAGCAGCCAAGCCTGCAGCTCGGCGATCGACTGCGCCACGTACAGCGGCTTGAATTCGTCGAAGGTCGACGACGCATGCGCGCCGAAGCCCACACCCACGCTGGCGCAGCCGGCGTTCTGCGCCAGCTGCAGGTCGTGCGTGGTGTCGCCGATCATCAGCGTGCGCTCGGCCGGCACGTCGAGCTCTTCCATGAGTTCGAGCAGCATGCGCGGATGCGGCTTGCCGAAGGTTTCGTCGGCGGTGCGCGAGGCGTCGAAGCGGTCGCGCAGCGCCACCGTCTTCAGGGCCTCGTTGAGGCCGCGGCGCGACTTGCCCGTGGCCACGGCCAGCTTGTGGCCGCGCGTGCGCAGCGCATCAAGCATGGGCAGCACGCCGTCGAACAGCACGAGGTCGTCCTGGTGCTGCAGGAAGTGGTAGCGGTAGCGGGCGCCGAGCTCGGGGTACTTTTCCTTGGGCACGTCGGGCGCCGCGCGCGCGAGCGCCTCGGCCAGGCCCAGGCCGATCACCCAGGCGGCATCGTCCTCGCTGGGCTTGGCACCGCCGACATCGACCACGGCCGCCTGGATGCAGCGCACGATCAGGCGGGTGGAGTCGTAGAGCGTGCCGTCCCAGTCGAAGGCGATCAGGTCGAAGCGCGGGGAACGTGCAGGGCGGGCGGAAGAATCAGTCATGGGCCGTGGGGGTGGGGTGTTGCGCCATCGCCTCGAGCGCCGCACGCGACATCAGCGCATGCAGCTCGGGCGGCAGTCCGGCCTGCAGCGCAATGCGCTCGCCGCTGGCCGGGTGGTTGAATTGCAGCCGCCACGCATGCAGGAACATGCGCTTGAGGCCGAGTTTGTGCAAGGCGCGCTGCCGATCGGACTCGCCATATTTGTCGTCGCCGGCAATCGGATGCCCGGCCGAGGCCAGGTGCACACGGATCTGGTGGGTGCGCCCGGTCTTGATGGTCACCGCCAGCAATGACAGCGGCGTGGCGTCGCCCGGCAGGCTGAGGCGGGCCAGCACGCGCACCAGCGTGACGGCCCGCATGGCGTCGGGGTGGTCCTTGGCGACCACGCGCACGCGGCGTTCGCCCGCGCCGGCCCCCGAGCCGTCGGGCAGCAGGTACTTGGCGAGCGGCGCGTCGAGCACCTTCTTGTTGGCGGGCCAGTCGCCTTCGACCAGCGCCAGGTAGGTCTTGCCGGTTTCGCGCTCGCGAAACTGGTCCTGCAATGCCACCAGTGCGCTGCGCTTCTTGGCGACCAGCAGGATGCCGGAGGTTTCGCGGTCGAGCCGGTGCACCAGTTCCAGGAACTTGGCGCCCGGGCGCGCCGTGCGCAATTGTTCGATCACGCCAAAGCTCACGCCGCTGCCGCCGTGCACCGCGACACCGGCGGGCTTGTCGATGGCCAGCACGGCCTCGTCTTCTAGCAACACCGGGAATTCGCGCGCCGGCGCCGGCGGCGTGGCGCCCTCTTCGGCGCGCGGCGATATGCGGACCGGCGGAATCCGGACCAGGTCACCGTCTTCGATCCGGGTTTCGGCCTGGGCGCGGCCTTTGTTGATGCGCACCTCGCCCGACCGGATGATCCGGTAGACGTGCGTCTTCGGCACGCCTTTCAGATGGCGAAACAGGAAGTTGTCGAGCCGCTGCCCGGCGGATTCGGCGTCGACGGTCAGGAAGTGGATGGCGGCGTGCGGCGTGCCGGTGTCGGCGCCCGCGGGTCGATCCGCGGGATTTGGAGCCCCCGCGGGGCTTTTCTTCGCACCTATAATGTTTTTCACCAGCGCGGTCGTGTAAGTGCTTGATTAGACAGAAGTTTAGAGCACTGACGACCATGCTGTGAGGTCGATGCCGCTTTGGCGTCCAGCCCGCAAACCCCGCGCAATCGCGCAAAGTGGCAGGCCAGGCACCCAAGTCAAGCCGACACCCACGAAACACCGATACGGAATACCCAGCCTGCAGCTTCCAAGCTGCAGGCGGATCGAAGCGAGTCCCTTGTTGTGTTGATGCTGCTGATTCAAATATGCCTGCGCTGGTCGACCTGGTTTCGACCAGTCGCCTCAGGCATTGAATCGCCCGCAGTGCGCGCCACCCTTGCGCAACCGGCTGTCAAAAAGGCAGCCACCCAACACCGAATCTGGCTCGCGCCCATCCACGCGCCCCCACCCCGGCTGTCTTCTTGAGCTGACGCTCGAGAGGCCTGCTCGCGCCTGGCGCGGCAGTCACAGCATCCGGGGCCAAGCGGCAATTCCCTGGTTTCGCGGGCGTCGTCCGTGCATCGTTGGCTCGTCATGAGCCGGTAGAACGATACATATAAGGACAACGCATCATGAAGCGGATGCTGATCAATGCCACGCAGGCCGAAGAACGCCGCCTGGCCATCGTCGACGGGCAGAAACTGCTCGACTACGAAATCGAAATCGAAGGGCGCGAACAGCGCAAGGGCAACATCTACAAGGCGGTCGTGACCCGCGTCGAGCCGTCGCTCGAAGCCTGTTTCGTCGACTACGGCGAAGACCGCCACGGCTTCCTGCCGTTCAAGGAAATCTCCAAGCAGTACTTCGCCGAAGGCGTGTCGGCCAGCCAGGCCCGCATCCAGGACGTGATCCGTGAAGGCCAGGAACTCACCGTCCAGGTCGAAAAGGAAGAACGCGGCAACAAGGGCGCCGCCCTCACCACCTTCATCTCGCTGGCCGGCCGCTATGTCGTGCTGATGCCCAACAACCCCCGTGGCGGTGGCGTGTCGCGCCGCATCGAGGGCGACGACCGCGCCGAACTCAAGGAGGCGATGGACCAGCTCGAGTACCCGAAGGGCATGAGCATCATCGCGCGCACCGCCGGCATCGGCCGCTCGGCGCCCGAACTCCAGTGGGACCTGAACTACCTGCTCAAGCTGTGGACCGCCATCGACGGCGCGGCCAAGGGCGGCAAGGGCGCCTTCCTGATTTATCAAGAATCGTCGCTCGTCATCCGCGCCATCCGTGATTACTTCAATCACGACATCGGCGACATCCTGATCGACACCGACGACATCTACGACCAGGCGCAGCAATTCATGGCGCACGTCATGCCCGAGCATGCCGCCCGCGTGAAGCGCTACCGCGACGACGCGGCCCTGTTCAGCCGCTTCCAGATCGAGCACCAGATCGAGTCGGCCTACGCCCGCACCGTGCAGCTGCCCTCGGGCGGCGCCATCGTGATCGACCACACCGAAGCACTGGTGTCCGTCGACGTGAATTCGGCCCGCGCCATCAAGGGCGGCGACATCGAAGAAACCGCCACCCGCACCAACCTCGAAGCCGCCGACGAAGTGGCCCGCCAGATGCGCCTGCGCGACCTGGGCGGCCTGATCGTCATCGACTTCATCGACATGGACGAGTCGAAGAACCGCCGCGAAGTCGAAAGCCGCCTGCGCGACGCGCTGCGCCAGGACCGCGCCCGCGTGCAGTTCGGTTCGATCAGCAAGTTCGGCCTGATGGAAATGAGCCGCCAGCGCCTGAAGCCGGCGCTGTCCGAAGGTTCGTCGATCCCCTGCCCCCGTTGCGGCGGCTCGGGCCACATCCGCGACACCGAATCGAGCGCGCTGCAGATCCTGCGCATCATTCAGGAAGAGTCCATGAAGGACAACACGGCCGCCGTGCATGTGCAGGTGCCCGTGGAAGTCGCTTCGTTCCTGCTGAACGAAAAGCGCCCCGAAATCGCCAAGATCGAGCTCAAGCAGCGCGTCACCGTGCTGATGGTGCCCAACAAGACGCTCGAAACGCCGAACTACAAGCTCGAGCGCCTGAAGCACGACGATCCGCGCCTCGATCACATCGAAGCCAGCTACAAGATGGCCGACGAGATCGAAGACCCGACCTCGGTCACGCGCCGTTCGCAAGAACCCACCAACAAGCAGACGCCGGTCATCAAGGGCGTGCTGCCCGACGCACCCGCACCGGTGGTGCCGCCCAAGCCCGAAGCGGTGCGCGCTGCGCCTGCTCCCGCGCCGGTGGCCCCGCCCGTAGTGGTCGCTCCGGCCCCGGCACAGACCGGCTTCATGGCCTGGATCAAGAGCTTCTTCGGCGGCGCCTCGCCGGCGCCCGCACCGGCACCGGCCCCCAGCGCCATTCCGGTCGAAGCACCGAAGCCCCGCCGCGAAGGCGGTCGCCCGGGCCGTGACGGCGAAACGCGCGGTGCGCGCGGCGCCGACGGCGAACAGCGCCGCGGCGGACGCGGCGGCGAAGGCCGTGGCGAAGGCGGCGGCCGCTCGGGTGGACGCGACGGCGACCGCCGTGGCGGACGCGGCGGCGAGCGCCGTGAAGGCGGTGAACGCCGCGGCGAGGCTCGCAACACCGAGCAGCGCAACGACAGCACCAACCCGGCACGCGAGCAACGCGAACCGCGCGAAGCACGCGCCCCGCGCGACGGCGAACAGCGCCGTGGCGGTCGCGGCGAGCGTCGCGAAGGTGGCGAAGGCCGCAACGCGCCGGCCGAAGCCCTGCTCGACGGCAACCTGAACCTCGATGCGCAGCAACAGCAGCCGGCACCCGGCGGCGACGAGAACGGCAATGCCGCAGCGGAACGCGCACCGCGCGCCCGCGGCGAGCGCCGTGAACGTGGCGAGCGTGGTGAACGTGGCGGCGAACGCAACGAGCGCGGTGAGCGCAACGGCGACGCGCAGCAGCAACAGCCGCGCGATGAAGCAGCACCCGCCGGCGACGGCGAGCGCCAGCCCCGCAACGGCCGTGGCGACGAGTCGCGCGGCCCGCGCGGCGAGCGCAACGACGGCCGCCGCGAGCGCCGCAACGACGCACCTGCAGCCAACGAAGGCGACGCACGCGTGGCCGAATCGGCTGCCGCTGGCGATGCCGAGGAAGGCAACAACAACGAAGGCAACGAGCAGCAAGCCCCGCGCCGCGAAGGCGAAGAGCGCCGCGGCCGTTCGCGTGACCGTTACGGCCGTGACCGCCGCGAACGCGGTCCGCGTGACGACGCCGGCAACGGTGGCAACGAAGCCAACGGCGTGGAAGCCGCACCGGTCGCCGAAGGCGCCGTGGCTGCTGCCGAAGGCCAGGCCGAGCGCCAGCCCCAGCAGCAACTGCCGCTGGTGGCGGAAGCCGCTGCCGTGGCTGTGGTGGCCACCGCTGTCGAAGTGCGCGAACCCGCACCGCAGGTGCAGGAGCAGCCGCGCTTCGAGCGCCCCGCTGCGCCCGCACCGGCACCTGTCGCAGCAGCGCCCATCGTGGTCGAAGCCGCGGCCAAGCCCGCAGCGGTAGCAGCGCCCGCCGGCAACGGCCGCGCACTGCCCAAGGTGCAGGCCTTCGAACTGCCGCTGAACGAACTCGCGCAGATCGCCGAAAGCTCGGGCCTGCAGTGGGTCAACTCGGATGCCGAGCGCATCGCGCAGGCGCGCGCCGCGATCGCCGCCGAGCCGAAGCCGGTGCACGTGCCGCGCGAACGCCCGCCGGTGATCGTGCTCGACGAAGGTCCGCTGGTGCTGGTCGAAACCCGCCGCGACCTCGGTTCGATGTCGCTGCCGTTCGAACAGCAACAGCAGCCGCAGGAACAGCAGCGCTCGCTCTGAGCCCTGCCTCCTCGCAAATGAAACGGCGCCTTCGTGGCGCCGTTTTTTTTGCTTCGGAGTTCAGGCCTGCTGCGGCAGCGCCTCGACGCCGGGCAGGTCCGGCATCTCCAGGATCAGTTGCCCGAAGCGGCAGGCACACGGCGTCTTGCCGTTCTCGCTCCAGATCAGCGAGAAGTTCACGCTCGGCAGCGGCGGCAGGCCGTAGCGGCCGTCGACGATCTTCATGCCCGGCTCCACCTCTTCGCGCGTGAGCACCGTCACCGCCAGCCCCGCCAGCACCGCCGCGCGAATGCCCTGTGGGCTGGCCGAGGTGAAGACCACGTGCCAGTCGAGCGACGACGCGAGGTCGAGCGCCGACCCGGCCACCTGCCGGTTGACGCACGGCTTCGGAAAGAAGGCCAGCGGCAGCGATGCGCCCTTCGGCGCCTCGAAGGCCTCGGCCGCGGCCCACACCAGCTGCGTGCGCCGCAGGCAGGTGCCCTCCACCACGTCGGGCGGCGACATCACGACCGCGAGGTCGAGCTCGCCGGCGCGGATGGCTGCGCGCAAGTCGGTGTGCATGCTCACGCAGACCTCCATGCGCACCGCCGGAAACCCGCGCGCGAACTGCGAAAGCAGCGGCGGCAGGCGGTCGCCCATGAAGTTGTCCGGCACGCCGAAGCGCACCACACCCGAGATCGGCGAGGGCTGGAAGCGCCGCGTCATGGCATCGAGCGTGTCCAGAATCTGCGTCGCGTAGCGCAGGAAATCTTCTCCGTCCTCCGTCACCGTGAGGCGGCGCGTCGTGCGGTGCAGCAGCGGCCGGCCCACCTGCTCCTCGAGCTTGCGGATCTGGTGGCTGATGGCCGACTGGGTCAGGTGCAGGCGCTCGGCGGCGCGCGTGAAGCCGCCGGTTTCCTTGACGGCCACGAAGGCGCGCAACAGCGTGGGGTCGAAGTCCATGGCGATCCTGGATAAATGATGTTTTCTAATGAATTCTAGGAAATCAAATCATTTCCATCATGAAGAGGGTTTCACCAGAATCGGCCGCTCTGCCTTTTTGGAAACCGTCCGATGTCCCTCTCCCCTGCCGGCAAGAACCGGATCGCCCTGTCCGCGGTCTGCCTGATTGCCCTGATGTTCGGCCTGGAAATCTCCAGCGTGCCGGTCATTCTTCCCACGCTCGAAAAATCACTGCATGGCGACTTCAGCGACATGCAGTGGATCATGAACGCCTACACCATCGCCTGCACCACGGTGCTGATGGCCGCCGGCACGCTGGCCGACCGCTACGGCCGCAAGCGCGTGCTGATCGTCGGCGTGGTGCTGTTCGGCGCCACCTCGCTGGCCTGCGGCATCGCGGGTAACGCGCCGGTGCTGATCGTCAGCCGCTTCCTGCAGGGCCTGGCCGGTGGCGCGATGTTGATCTGCCAGCTCGCGGTGCTGTCGCACCAGTTCCAGGAAGGCAAGGAACGCAGCAAGGCCTTCGCCATCTGGGGCGTGGTGTTCGGCATGGGGCTAGGCTTCGGGCCGATCGTCGGCGGCGCGATCGTGGCGCTGTCGAGCTGGCACTGGGTGTTCCTGGTCCATGTGCCGCTGGCCGTGGTGGCGCTGGCACTCGTGATGGGCAGCGTGGAAGAGTCCAGCGACCCCGACGCGAAGCGACTCGACCTGCCGGGCATCGTCACGCTGTCGCTCGCGGTGTTCGGCCTCACGTACTTCATCACGCAGGGGCCGGGCCTGGGCTTCGCGAGCCCCATGGCCGTGGGCATCCTCGTCGCGACGCTGGCCTGCTTCGCGGTCTTCGTGTGGGTGGAAAAGATCAACCCGCACCCGATGTTCGACTTCTCGGTGTTCCGCATCCGCAATTTCTCGGGCTCGATCGTCGGCTCCATCGGCATGAACTTCAGCTTCTGGCCGTTCATGATCTACCTGCCGATCTACTTCCAGAGCGGCCTGGGCTACGACGCCGTCACGGCCGGCTCGGCGCTGCTGGCCTACACGCTGCCCACGCTGGTGCTGCCGCCGCTGGCCGAGCGGCTGTCGATGCGCTACCGGCCCGGCGTGGTCATTCCGGCGGGGCTGTTCGTGATCGGGCTCGGTTTCATCGCGATGCGCTGGGGCAGCGGCATGGCGCATGCGAGCTGGCTCACGCTGCTGCCCGGCTGCCTGCTGGCCGGCATCGGGCTGGGGCTGACGAACACGCCCGTGACCAACACCACCACCGGTTCGGTGTCGAGCGCGCGCGCGGGCATGGCCTCGGGCATGGACATGAGCGCGCGGCTGATCACGCTGGCCATCAACATTGCGCTGATGGGGTTCCTGCTGCTCGAAGGGATTCACTCGCATCTGAAGAGCGCCCTGTCGGCATCGCTCGATGCAGAGCAGCTGCGCGCGCTGGCCGAGAAAGTCGCGGCGGGCAGCTTCGCCTCACTGCCCGAGCAGTTCCCAGCGCTGGCGCAGGCCGACCCGTCGGGCGCCGCCGTGCATGCGGCGCTGGTGCACAGCTTCGGCTGGGTGATGCTCTACGGCGGGATCGGGGTGTGGGTGCTGGCCGGCCTCAGCCTGCTGATCTTCGGCAATGGCAAGTCGTCGGTGCGAACGACGGGCCTGGCGACCGCCAAGGAATCCGCGTGCTCTTGAAGCCGGCGGACCGAGGCAACGCTCAGGGCGTGCTGTCGACCTGCGCCGCGCGCTTCCACGCGTCGGCCGCCTGCGCGTGGTCTTCGCGCGCCTCGGCCAGCTGGGCCAGCGCGAGCCAGGCGCGCCGGTAGAGGTCGGGGTCCTGCAGGCCGAGCCCGGCCTGCGTGAGCAGCTGCTGGGCCTTGCCCCACAGCTGACGCTTCATGCAGGCCATGCCGGCGAGGTACTGCAGGTTCGGGTCGCGCGGGTTGTTGCGCTGCGCGCTTTCGATGCGTGCGAGCCAGTCGGCATCCACCGAGTCGAGCCCCGCTTCGAGTGCGCGCGTGAGCTTCACGCGCAGCCCGTCGCCGAGGCCGCGCGGGTTCGCCACCATCCGCTCCCAAGCCGGCAGCAGCCAGCCGCGTGCCAGCGCCAGGTCGCCACGCAGCGCGACCATGCGCTGGGCCGCGTGGATCGCCACTTCGGGCATCTGCCGTTCGGCGGAATCGAGTTCAGACCACGCACGCAGCAGCTGCGCCGGATCGTGCGCGCCGGTCAGCAGCTCGGTCGCGAGGCCGCGCACGATGCTTTGCGCCGCCGCGTCGGAGAAGGCCCGGTGCTTGGCCAGCAGGCGCGCGGTGTCGAGCGCCTCGACCGTGCGACGGTCCTGCCGCGCGGCCTTGAGCCTCAGCCGCAGCGCCAGCGTGCGGCGCTGTGCGCCTTGTGGCAGTTCTTCGAGCCGTGCGAGTGCGGCCGTGGGGTCGCGGTCGTCGAGCGCCCAGCGGGCGGCGCGCAGCTGCACGCCCTCGCGGGTTTCCGGGCTCGCGAGCACGGTGCGGTCGGCGCTTTCGTTGAGGGCCTGTTGCAGGTGCGCATCGCGCGCCGCCTTGTCCTGCAGGGCCTGCGCGCTTTCGGCGGCCAGCAGGTGCGACAGCACCCGCACCTGCTGCGCCTGCGGCAGGTCGGCGCCGAGCGCGGCCAGTGTCTTTTCTTGCGTGAGCGCAGCCTGCGCGGCCTTGCGTGCGCGCGAGAAGCGGCCGGCAATCAGCTGCACCATCGCATCGAGCAAGGCGGAGTGCAGCATGCGTTCCTTCTGCTGCAGCCGCCAGTGGCGCGCCTGCGTGGGCAGCGAGAACAGCGCCGCGAGCGCGCGCAACGCGACGTGCAGCAGCACGAAGGTCAGCAGCAGGATCACGAGCACGAGGTTCAGCGAGAGATCGACCCGCCACGGCGGCCAGAACACGGTGATCGTGCCCTGGTTGTTGCCGGCGAAGAGCGCCACCGCCGCGGCGACGGCGAACAGCGCGAGGAGCCAGATTGCAGCGCGCATGAGCGGATCAGCGCCCTGCGGCCGCGGTGGTCAGCGCGGCCAGCGTGTCGTCGATGCGCACCGGCTCCGTGCTGCGCACGAGCTGCTGCAGTTGCTGCAGCTGCGTGGCCGCGGCCTGCGTGCGGCGCGAGGCCGGATCGAAATAGCGGTTGAGCGACGCGGTCACCTGGCCCAGTTCGCCACGCGCGGCATCCATCTGGCGCGACAACAGCGACAGCCGCGCGTTGAGCAGCTTGAGCTTGAGATTCTCGCGCAGGAAGTACGACTGCTCAGGCGCCAGCAGCACGGCCTCGGGGCTCTCGATGCGGCCCACGCGCACCAGCGAACGGGCCTCGCCGCGGATGGTCAGCAGCACACGCTGCCACCAGGGCGCATCGGCGGGAATGGGTTCGGGACGCCAGGCGTTGACGCCGTTGCCGCGAACGGCCACCGCATTGAGCGTGGGCAGGTCGTCCACGCTGCGCACCAGTTCGTCGAGCTTCTGCAGGGCTTCGGCGCTGTCGGTGCTGGCACTGCTGCGCAGGCGGTCGGCATCGCGCTGCATGGCGCGCTGCACGGGCGCGAGCCGCGGTTGCGCGGCGCGTGCGATGCGCAGGTCGCCGGCCTTGAGCGCGGCGAGCAGCGGCTCGAGGCTGCCAGTGACCTGCGCCTGCTGCAGCGCGAGGCGCACAGCGGATTCGATGTCGATCACCAGGTTCTCGTCGCGCGAACGCGAGAGGCTTTGAATGAGTTCTTCGAGCTGCGAGCGCTGCAGCGCGACTTCGGCCACGCGGGTCTCGATGAGCGCCACGCGGGCGGCGGCATCGCGCACCGTGTCGCTGGCCTGGCGGGCCAGCGTGCGCGCTTCCATCGACTGGGCGGTGGCCTCGGCGCTCTGGCGCGCAAGCTGTTCCTTCATGCCGCCGACCTTCTGCCACAACGCGATGGTCGACAGCAGCGCGATCAGCGCCACGAGGGCCACGAGGCCCATGCCGATGCGTGCCAGCAGGGTGGCCGCGGCCGCCTGGGCGGCGGGCGTCTGGTGCGGCGCCACCGTGGCGGGCACCTGCACCGGGGCGGCGGAAGGGGGAGAAAGGTCGTCGGACGGGGACGCGGCGCTCATGCGAAGGATTCTATCGACGCGATCAGCGCTTCCCGCAGGGGTGTGCAGACACGCAACGCCCCGAAACCCGCGGCCTGCGCGGCTTCGCCGATGCGTGCATGGGTGGCGATGGCGCACGCGGCCTGCCACGAGGTGCCCGGCATGGCGCGCTGCAGGTTGCCGATGGCTTCCGAGCTGCTGAAGAGCCAGACGCCGTGTCCGCCTGCGGCTTCGGTCGCGATGCGGCGCTGCGCCTCGTCGAGCGCGGGCGCCAGGCGCCGGTAGGCGACGACGGTGTCGCGCACGCCGCCGGCGGCGTCGATCTCGCGGGCCAGCCATTGGCGCCCGGCCGGCTGGCCGGCTTCGTCGCCACCGCGCACGATGAGCACGCGCACGCCCGGCGACACCTGCCCGTGGGCCAGCGCCCACAGCGCCTCGGAGTCGAAGCGCGTGGCGCCGGGTGGTGGGGCGTCGATGGCGGCGGGCGGCACGCCGGCGCGCAGCAGCGCGCGCTCGGTGCCGGGGCCGGTGGCCCAGAAGCGGCAACCGGCGAGGGTCGAGGTGCCCCGGTGCTGGAAGAAGTGATCGACGGCGGTGGCGCTCACGAACATCAGCGCCGCGTAGTCCGCGAGCCGCGCCCAGGCGGCGCGCAGCGGTTCCACCTCGAGCGCAGGCGCAATGGCGATCAGCGGCAGCGCCACGGCCTCGAGACCGGCCGACTGGAAATCGCGAACCCACGCCGCCGCTTCGTGCGCCGGCCGCGTGACGATGACAGGCCCCGCGCGCATCGCTCGGCGCCCACCGTGATCAGTGGGCACCGGCGTCGCGCAGCAACCAGGCGGCGTGCTGGCCGAGGGCATCGGCCCCCGCGAAGTCGCCGGCCTCGGCCTGCGCGTGCACGCGCACCAGCGGCGCATCGCCTTCCGGGTCGCCCCAGGCGGCATCGATGCGCAGCGTGCCGTCGGGCTGGCGGCGCGCATGGGCCGCGAGCGGCATGGAACAGCTGCCGCCCATCGCGCGGCTCACGGCGCGCTCGGCGGTGGTGCTGAGCCAGTCGCCCTTGTGGGCCAGCGGCGCCAGCAGGTCGATGAGATCCTGGCGGTCGGCACGCACCTCGATGCCGAGGGCGCCCTGCCCTGCGGCGGGCAGCATGGTGTCGGGGTCGAAGGCGACGCGGATGCGGTCTTCGAGACCCAGCCGCTTGAGCCCGGCCGCCGCCAGCACGATGGCGTCGTAGTGGCCTTCGTCGAGCTTGCGCAGGCGGGTGTCGAGGTTGCCGCGCAGCGGTTCGATGCGCAGGTCGGGCCGCTGCGCGCGCAGCAGCACCACGCGGCGCAGGCTCGAGGTGCCGACCACCGCGCCCTGCGGCAGTGCGTCGAGCGAGGCGTAGCGCGGCGACACCAGCGCGTCGCGCGGGTCTTCGCGCTCCAGCACGCAGGCCAGCGTGAAGCCCTCGGGCAGCTCCATCGGCACATCCTTGAGCGAATGCACGGCGATGTCGGCGCGCCCGTCTTCGAGCGCGGCTTCGAGTTCCTTGACGAAGAGGCCCTTGCCGCCGACCTTGCTCAGCGTGCGGTCCAGGATCTGGTCACCGCGGGTCGTCATGCCCAGCAGGCTGACGCTGTGGCCTCGTTCTTGCAAAAGCGTTTGCACGTGTTCGGCCTGCCACAGGGCCAGCCGGCTTTCGCGCGTGGCGATCACGATGTTGCTCAAGATCGCTCCCAAAAAAGTACATGGTTTCTGACCTCTGGAATGCTAGCATGTTGCGCCGCAGCAACGGAGGCGGCGCGTCCATTCAAGTCCCCAGGAACAACATCGAATGAAAGCCAGCAAGACTCCTGCATCTCCCGCCAAGCGCCGCCAGACCGAAGACCAGCCATTGATCGACGACATCCGGCTGTTGGGCCGAATCCTCGGCGACGTGATCCGGGAGCAGGAGGGCGACGAAACCTACGCGCTGGTCGAGAAGATCCGCACCCTGTCGGTGTCGTTCCGACGCGACGCCGACCATGCCGCCGACCGCGCGCTGAAGAACCTGCTCAAGGGCCTGAGCGCCGCCGAAACGGTGCGCGTGATCCGCGCCTTCACCTACTTCAGCCACCTGGCCAACCTGGCCGAAGACCGCCACCAGATCCGCCGCCGCACCGAGGCCGAGCGCGAAGGCGTGCAGGCCGACGGCGACCTGCAGACCGCCCTGGCCCGCATCCGCAAGGCCGGCATCAAGCCCGACGAGATCGTCGCCTCGCTGGCCCACAGCTACGTGTCGCCCGTGCTCACGGCGCACCCGACCGAAGTGCAGCGCAAGAGCATCCTCGACGCCGAGCGCGCCATCGCCCTGCTGCTGACCACGCGCGACGAGATCAAGCTGCGCCAGAACGCCTACGCGGGCGGAAAAGACGCGCTCTCGCCCATCGAGCTGGCCGACAACGAAACCCAGGTGCGCATCCGCGTCACGCAGATCTGGCAGACGCGCATCCTGCGCTTCTCCAAGCTCACGGTGGCCGACGAGATCGAGAACGCGCTGAGCTACTACGAAGCCACCTTCCTGCGCGAGATCCCGCGCGTGTACGCCGACCTCGAGAAGGCGCTGGTGCAAGGCGGGCAGACGCCCTCGGTCGCGCCCTTCCTGCGCATGGGCCAGTGGATCGGCGGCGACCGCGACGGCAACCCCAACGTCACGGCCGAAACGCTCGAGTACGCGCTGAGCCGCCAGTCGGAACTCGCGCTGCGCCACTACCTCACCGAGGTGCACTACCTGGGCGGCGAGCTGTCGCTGTCGGCCACGCTGGTCGATGTGTCGGTCGAGATGCAGGCACTGGCCGAGCGTTCGCCCGACACCAATGAGCACCGCAAGGACGAGCCCTACCGCCGCGCCCTCACCGGCGTGTACGCGCGCCTGGCGGCCACGCTGCGCGAGCTCAGCGGCGGCGAGGCCGCGCGCCATGCGGTCGCGCCGCAGAACCCGTATGCGAACGCCGAGGAATTCCTGGCCGAGCTGCGCACCATCGAGGAATCGCTGGTCGAGAAGCACGGCACCGTGCTCGCTGCGCCGCGCCTGCGCCCGCTGATCCGCGCGGTGGAAGTGTTCGGCTTCCACCTGGCCACGGTCGACCTGCGCCAGAGCTCCGACAAGCACGAGGCCGTGATCGCCGAGCTGCTGGCCACCGCGCGCATCGAGCCCTCGTATGCGTCGCTGGCCGAAGAGGCCAAGCAGACGCTGCTGCTCAAGCTGCTCGACGACGCGCGTCCGCTGCGCGTGCCCGATGCCGACTACTCGCCGCTCGCCCGAAGCGAGCTGGCCATCTTCGCGGCCGCACGCACCGCGCGTGCGCGCTACGGCGCGGCGGCCATCCGCCACTACATCATCAGCCACACCGAAACGGTGAGCGACCTGCTCGAAGCGCTGCTGCTGCAAAAGGAAGTGGGCCTGCTGCGCGGTGCGATGGACAGCAACGCGACCTGCGACCTCATCGTGGTGCCGCTGTTCGAGACCATCGAAGACCTGCGCAACGCCGCGCCCATCGTGCGCGCCTTCTACGCGCTGCCGAACATCCAGGCGCTCATCGAACGCTCGGGCGCCGAGCAGGACGTCATGCTCGGCTACTCCGACAGCAACAAGGACGGCGGCATCTTCACCAGCAACTGGGAGCTGTACCGCGCGGGCATCGCGCTGGTGTCGCTGTTCGACGAGCTGAACAAGAAGAAAAAGAACCCGATCCGCCTGCGCATGTTCCATGGCCGCGGCGGCACGGTGGGACGCGGCGGCGGCCCGAGCTACCAGGCCATCCTGGCGCAGCCGCCGGGCACGGTGCGCGGCCAGATCCGCCTCACCGAGCAGGGCGAAGTGATCGGTTCGAAGTACGCCAACCGCGAGATCGGCCGGCGCAACCTGGAGACGCTGGTGGCCGCCACGCTCGAGGCCACGCTGCTGCCGCAGGGCAAGTCGGCACCGGCGAACTTCCTGTCGGCCGCGGGCGAACTCTCGACCGCGAGCATGGCCGCGTACCGCAAGCTGGTGTACGAGACCCCGGGCTTCGGCGACTACTTCTTCGGCTCCACGCCGATCCGCGAGATCGCCGAACTCAACATCGGCTCTCGCCCCGCCTCGCGCAACCCGAGCCACAAGATCGACGACCTGCGCGCCGTGCCGTGGAGCTTCAGCTGGGGCCAGTGCCGCCTCACGCTGCCGGGCTGGTTCGGCTTCGGTTCGGGCGTGGAGCAGTTCCTGGCCGCCGCCGGCACCGCCGCGGGCAAGAAGGAACGCCAGGCGCTGCTGCAGCGCATGTACGTGCAGTGGCCGTTCTTTCGCACGCTGCTGTCGAACATGGACATGGTGCTGGCCAAGAGCGACCTCGCGCTGGCCTCGCGCTATGCCGAGCTGGTCACCGATCGCAAGCTGCGCCAGAAGGTGTTCTCGATGATCGAGGCCGAATGGCAACGCACCTCGGACGCGCTCACGCTCATCACGGGCGCCAAGCAGCGGCTCGAGGGCAATGCCGAGATGCAGCGCTCGGTGCGCCACCGCTTCCCCTACATCGACCCGCTGCACCACCTGCAGGTCGAGCTGATGCGGCGCTACCGCGCGGGCGACGGCGGCGAGCGGCTGCAGCGCGGCATCCACATCTCGATCAACGGGGTGGCGGCGGGGCTGCGCAACACGGGCTGACCTGCACACAGCCTCCATGGACAAAGGGCGCCTTGTGCGCCCTTTCCTACGTGCGCTGTCGGCAATGAGGTACCTGTAAGGTCATTTAAAAGGGTACGGTCGGGACACGTTCACAGTTCTCGCAATCGCGCGGCAGCTCGAAGTCGTTTCACAGGAGCCCGTTGCAATGTCCGTCCCGCAGTCCCTTTCCCATTCTCAGATCGATTTCGTCGGCAGCGATTTCGAAGCCCTGGCTTCCCACATGCACCACTGTGCACGTGCCCACGGGCGATGGTTCTCGCTGCGAAGCCACATGCAACGTGTGCGCGCGCTCGCTGCGGGCCGCATTGTCACGATGGCCTGCGTGGCCGTGGTGTTGGGCATCGGCCTGTTCGCGGTCACTTGAGCGCCGCTGCCGTCGTCGACCGCCTCCAAGGGCTCAGTCACTACGCCCGGACCCTTCTGCTCGGTCCGCACGACCCGGTAGCCCTCCCGATTCGCGCCGAACTCTTCGGCGCCCAACGTTTCGAACAGCACGGCCACAGCCTGGCCCGTGCCCAGGTGGTGGAAGACGAACACCACCGCGCGCGCGAAGGCGCGCCCTTCTTTCCGCGGGTCGACGAAAACCTCGAGTCGCTGCGCGCCGCCTTCGACTACATCGCGCTGATCTCGCTGAGCGGGCGCTATGTGTCGCCGGCGGCCGAATGGCTGCTCGACAACTTCCACCTCGTCGAGGCGCAGCTCCAGCAGATCCATGACGGCGTGCCGCGCAGCTACTACGCGCGCCTGCCCAAGCTCGTCACGCCGCCGCTGGCGGGGCTGCCGCGCGTGTACGGCATTGCGTGGGCCTATGTGGCGCACACCGACAGCGTGCTCAACAAGACGCTGTTCACGGCCTTCCTCAACGCCTACCAGGACATCGACGAGCTCATGCTCGGCGAGCTGTGGGCGCTGCCCACCACCCTGCGCGTGGTGCTGCTCGAAAACCTGCGCCGCGTGGCCGAGCGCATTGCCGAGAACAAGGTCGCGCGCGAGATCGCGCATGCGGCCTGGGACGCGGCGCCGCACCTCTCGGTGCAAGACCTCGACGTGCTCTACCGCGCACTGCAGAGCCACGGCCTGCAGGACAGCTACCTCACCCAGCTGTGGCAGCGCCTGCCCGTCGAGCACGGCGACGACATGCCCGCGCTGGTGCGCTGGACCGAACAGCACTGCCCCAACGGCCCGGCGCTGATCGGCGACGCGCAGAACGC
Organism: Variovorax sp. FW305-3-2-15-B-LB1; assembly: GCF_058787635.1. Classification (NCBI taxonomy): domain Bacteria; kingdom Pseudomonadati; phylum Pseudomonadota; class Betaproteobacteria; order Burkholderiales; family Comamonadaceae; genus Variovorax; species Variovorax sp. FW305-3-2-15-B-LB1. The sequence continues at coordinate 78,949 of NZ_JBYSZY010000022.1, forward strand.
GCAGGCCGCGGCCAACCTCACGGTCGGCAACATCATCACGACCCTGCGCATGATCGGCCAGGTCGAATGGAGCGACCTCATCGAACCGGTGAGCCGCTCGCTGCGCGTGCTGCGCGAACTGCCGAGCTTCGCGAACGAGAGCGAACTCACGCGCCAGCAGATCACGCATGCGATGGAGCAGGTGGCGCGCAGCACCGAACGGCCCGAGCGCGAAGTGGCGCAGGCCGTGGTCACGCTGGCGGGGGGCGCGCCGGCCGACGAAGCCGGTGCCGAGACCGACCGCGCCGACGGCACTGCGGGCTATTACCTCTTCGGCCAGGGCCGGCCCGCGCTGATCGCATCGCTGCAGGCGAACGCAACGCCGGGCCAAGCCACACGCACCGCAAGCACGCGGCCCGCGCGCAGCCATCGCGGCTGGCGCCTGCCTGTCTACGTGGGGTCCGTCGCCCTCGGCACGGCGCTGCTGCTGGCGGCCGTGGTGCACAGCCTGCCGCATCGCGGCGACTGGACCACGGTCGCGGCGTTGCTGCTGCTCGCGTGGCCGCTGTCCGAAGCGCTGATTGCGCTGGCGCAACGCATCATGGCGGAGTCGGTGCGTGTGCAGGCCCTGCCACGCCTCGATTTTGCGAACGGCATTCCCGAACGGCACCGCGCGCTCGTCGTCATGCCCACGATGCTGGGCTCGACCGCGAACAACGCCAGGCTCGCACACCGGCTCGAACTGCACTGGCTCGCCAACCGCGAGACGCACGCGCAGTTCGCGCTGCTGACCGACTGGGCCGACGCGTCGCAAGCGGCGATGCCCGACGACGCGCCCTTGCTCGACGACGCCCAGCAACGCATCGCAGCGCTCAACGCCAAGTACCCGCCAGCAGATGGCACCGCGCCGCGCTTCCTGCTGCTGCACCGTCCGCGCAGCTGGAGCGAGACCGAGCAGCGCTGGATGGGCTGGGAGCGCAAGCGCGGCAAGCTCGAAATGCTGATGCGCCTGCTGGCCAGCGGCGACGCCAGCGGCTTTCTGCCGCTCGCACCGGGCCAGCAGCTCGCGCCCGGCCGCACGCCCTATGTGTTGACGCTCGACAGCGACACGGGCCTGCCGCCCGGCGCGCTGCGCGACCTCGTGTCCATTGCCGCGCATCCGCTGAACGCGCCCGAGATCGACATGCCGAGCCGGCGCGTGGTCGCGGGCTTCGGCATTCTTCAGCCGCGCATCGTCACGCCGTTCCCGATGCGCAGCGAGCGCTCCTTCTTCCACTGGGTGTTCGCCGGGCAGTGCGGGCTCGACCCCTACGGCAGCGGCGCCTCCGACATCTACCAGGACGTGTTCGGCAGCGGCTCCTTCACCGGCAAGGGCTTGCTCAACGTGCGCGCCGTGCACGCCACGCTGAACGACCGCCTGCCCGACAGCGCCGTGCTGAGCCACGACCTGCTCGAAGGCAGCGTCGCGCGCTGCGCGATGGTCAGCGACGTGGTGCTGGTCGAAGACCATCCGCACCATGCCGGCGTGGCCGCCTCGCGCGTGCACCGCTGGGTGCGCGGCGACTGGCAGCTGCTGCCGCTGATGTGGCGCGCGCGCCGTTTCGGCATCGACGCGCTGGGCCTTTGGAAGATGAGCGACAACCTGCGCCGGTCGCTGGTGGTGCCGGCGTCTTTCGCGCTGCTGGTGCTGGTGATCTTCACGCAGGCCATGCCGCTGGGCTGGGCGCTGGCCGCCGTCGGTGCGGCGCTCACGCTGGGCCCCTTGCTGGGCGCGCTGGCCGGCCTGGTGCCGACACGGCGCGCCATCGAGCTGCGCCACTTCTTCGACGCGGGCGCGGTCGAGCTGCTGCGCGCCCTGGCCGGCGCGGCCTGGCAGTTCGTGCAGCTGGCGGCGCAGACGCGCCTGCTGCTCGACGCGGCCTTCCTCGCCACCTGGAGGCTGGTCGTGAGCCGCAGGCACCTGCTGCAGTGGACGACGGCCGACCAGGCGCAGGCGCAATCGAGCCAGCGCCTGAAGCCCTTCGTGCGCAGCGCGGCCCTCAGCAGCGCGGTGTGCCTGGTGCTGGCCGTGCTCGCCAACTGGAGCGCCTGGCCGGTGCTCGGCCCCCTGCTCTTCGTGCTCTGGTCGCTGGCGCCCATCGCGGCCTGGTGGGGCAGCCGTGTCGACGCGCAGGCCGAAGACCCGCTCGCGCCCGCGCAACGCAGCTACCTCGAGACGCTGGCGCACGACACCTGGCGCTTCTTCGAGCACGTGGTCGGCCCGGACGACCACCACCTGCCGCCCGACAACCTGCAGCTCGAACCGCAGCCGACCCTCGCGCACCGCACCTCGCCGACCAACATCGGCATGTACCTGCTGGCCACCTGTTGCGCGCGCGAGTTCGGCTGGATCGACACACAAGCCCTGCTGGCGCGCCTCACGGCCACGCTCGACACCGTCGACCGCATGCACAAGCACAACGGCCACCTGTTCAACTGGTACGACACGCAGACGCTCAAGCCGCTGCCGCCCGACTATGTGTCCAGCGTGGACAGCGGCAACTTCGCGGGCCACCTCGTGGCCGTGGCGCAGGCTTGCCGCGCCTTCGCATCGGAAGCAAGCTGCCAGCCCCACGAAGCCCCCGCACTGGAAGCACTGGCCCGACGCTGCGGCGCGCTGCACGACGGCATGGATTTCAGCGGCCTCTACGACGCCAAGCGCCACCTGTTCCACATCGGCCTGCGCGTCGAGGAGAACGTGCTCGACGCGAGCTACTACGACCTGCTGGCTTCCGAGTCGCGCCTGTTGAGCTTCCTGGCGATTGCCAAGGGCGACGTGCCGCGCCGCCACTGGATGGCGCTGGGCCGGCCGTTCCTTCTGGTGGGCTTCCAGCCCAGCCTGAAGTCGTGGTCGGGCTCGATGTTCGAGTACCTCATGCCCGCGCTCGTGATGACCGAGCCCACCGATGGCCTGCTGCAGGTGGCCAACGCCGCGGCCATCGCCGAGCAGCAGGCCTTCGGCCGCGCGCAGAACATGCCGTGGGGCGTGTCCGAGTCGGCCTACTTCGCGCAAGACCATTCGCTGGCGTACCAGTACTCGCCCTTCGGCGTGCCGCGCCTGGCGCTGCGGCGCACGCCGCCGACCGACCGCGTGGTGGCGCCCTACGCCAGCCTCATGGCCGCGCCGTTCGCGCCCGAAGCGGCGGTGCGCAACCTCGAGTTGCTCGAATCGCTCGGCGCGCGCGGCGAGTTCGGTTTTCACGACGCGATCGACTTCACCACCTCGCGCCAGGCCGAGGGCCAGGACTTCACCGTGGTGCGCAACTTCATGGCGCACCACCAGGGCATGTCGCTGGTGGCGCTGTGCAACGTGCTGCGCGGCGACGCGCCGCGCCGCTGGTTCGGCAGCGCCGCGCTGGTGCAGGCGCACGAGTCGCTGCTGCACGAGCGCACGCCACGCCAGATCATCGGCAGCGCCGACCCGCGCACGCCGCCCGAGCCCAGCCAGGCCGAGCTGGCGCCGCTGTTCCAGCCGCGCGTGGTCGATCCGACGGGGCCGGGCTTCCAGCCCACGCACCTGCTGTCGAACGGCCGCTACACGGTGGCGCTGCGGGCCAACGGCGCGGGCGTGAGCCGCTGGCGTTCGTTCAACGTGACGCGCTGGCGCGACGATCCGCTGCGCGACAGCTACGGCACTTTCTTCTATGTACGCGACGAAGGGAAAGCCGAGCTCACCTCGCTCACCGCCCTGCCCGCGCCCGGTGTCGACTGGCACTACCGCACCCGCTTCCTGGCCGACCAGGTGCAGTTCGATGCGACCGGCCCCGGCCTGCAGGTGCGCACCACGGTGCTCATCAGCCCCGAGGACGACACCGAGCTGCGCCACATCACGCTGCACAACTCGGGCGACGAAACGCGCACGCTCGAACTCGTCTCGTACTTCGAGCCGGTGCTGTCGAACCCCAAGGCCGACGAGGCACATCCGGCCTTTGCCAACCTGTTCGTCGAGTCGCGCTGGGAGCCCACGTGGCGCGCGCTGCTGCTGTCGCGCAAGCCGCGCCTGCATGGCGATGCCGTGGTGGCCGCGGTGCACTTCGTGGCCTCGGTCGATGCCAACGTGCTGTCGATCGACTGCATGACCGACCGGCGCGCCTTCATCGGCCGCAACCGCACGCTGGCCGACCCTGCGCTCGACAGGCAACCGCTCACGGCCCAAGGCAAGCCGGTGAACGGCCTGGACCCCATCGCCTGCTTGCGCGTGCGCCTGTCGATCGCGCCGGGCACCACCGCGCGCCTGAGCTTCGCCACCGCCGCCGACGAAAGCATCGAGGCGCTGATGCCCTGCATCGACCGCTATCTGCAGCCCATGCACGTGGAGCGCGCCACCCGCATGGCGGCCACGCTGGCGCAGGTGCGGCTGCGCGACCTGAGCATCGCGCCCGCGCAGAACCTGGCGCTGCAGGACCTGACGACCATCCTCACCTACACCACGCCGCGCGTGATGCGCGACCGCGGGCTGATCGACCTGCGCCAGATCTGGCGCTTCGGCATCTCGGGCGACAAGCCCATCGTGCTGGTCTACATCCACTCGATGAACGGCATGGGCCTGATCAACACGCTGCTGCGCGCGCAGCCGTGGTGGGGCTTCGGCGGCGTGGCCTGCGACCTGGTGGTGCTCAACAGCGAACCCAACTCGTACCTCATGCCGCTGCAGCGCGAGATCGAGATGCTGCGCACGCGCGTCGCACAGCAGACGCAGAACAGCTTTCCGCGCAACGACACCGCCGGCTTCTACCTCTTGCGCGACCAGGACGTGGTGCCGTCGGAAAAGGCCGCGCTCTCCAGCCTGGCGCGCGTGGTGTTCACGGCCGACGGCCGCGCGCTCGAAGTGCAGGTGGCGGCGCTGCATGAGGCACGCAGCCCGACGATCGCCGACGACAGCAGCGCACCGGTTCAGCACCGCACGCCGCTGTTGAACCGGCAGGCAACCTCGTCGACCCACACAGCCCCCACCGGCGACTTCGACGCCGAGAGCGGCGAGTTCCGCTTCGAGGTCAGCCCCGACCGCCGCACGCCGCGCCCGTGGATCAACGTGATCGCCAACGCCACCTTCGGCTTCCAGGTGTCCGAGTGGGGCACCGGCTACACCTGGGCCGGCAACAGCCGCATGCACCAGGTCACGCCGTGGTCGAACGACCCCGTGCAGGACCCGGCCTTCGAGCACTACCTGCTGCAGGACGTCGCGACGCGCGAGATGCTGCCGCTCACGCCCGCCGGTGGCAGCGATGGCGCCACCCACCACCGCGTGCGGCACGGCCAGGGCTACACCGTCTTCGAGTGCCGCCACGGCGGCCTCGCACTCGAAACCACCTTCTTCGCGGACCGCGACGAGGCCGTCAAGCTGGTGCATGTGCGCGTGCGCAACGAAGGCGCCGGCCAGCGCCGCCTGCGCGCGCTCGCGATGGTCGAGTGGCAACTGGGCGCTGCGCGCGGCGAACGGCGCACCGTGCATTGCTGGAAGCCCGAAGACCAGCCGGCCGTGTTCGGCCAGCAGCGCGAATCGAGCGCGGGCTTCGGCGGCAGCGCGGCTTTCCTGCTGCTCGCAGGCCTGCAGGGCGCGACGACCGGGGCCACGCAATGGACCTGCGACCGCAGCGAGTTCTTCGCCGGCCGCGGCATCGTCGAGGTGCCCAACACGCTGGCACGGCGCGCCGGCAGCGGGCTCGATGCCTGTGCGGCGATTGGCGGCGAGTTCGTCGTGGCGGCGGGCGAAACCGCGCGCTTCAGCTTCGTGCTGGGCCACGCGGGCAATGCCGACGCGGCGCTCGAGCTTGCGCGCCGCTGGCGGCAGCGCGACGTGCCGGAGGCGCTGGCGCAGGTGCGCGGCTTCTGGGACGAGCTGCTGGGCCGCCTGCAGGTGCGCACGCCCGACCCGCTGTTCGATGCGCTGGTCAACCGCTGGCTCGTGTACCAGACGCTGGCGTGCCGGCTCTGGTCGAAGGCCGGCTTCTACCAGGCCGGCGGCGCCTTCGGCTTTCGCGACCAGCTGCAGGACGCGATGGCTTTCGCGCTCACCGACCCGCCGCGCCTGCGCGCGCAGATCCTCGTGAACGCGGCGCGCCAGTTCCCCGAAGGCGACGTGCAGCACTGGTGGCACATGCCCGGCGGCGCCGGCGTGCGCACGCATTTCTCGGACGACCTGCTGTGGCTGCCCTACGCGTCGGCGCACTACGTCGAGGTGACGGGCGACGCCTCGCTGCTCGACGAGATGGTCGGCTTCATCGAAGGCCCCGGCATTCCCGAGGGCGCCGAAGACGCCTACTACGCACCGCAGAACAGCGGCCGCATGGCCACCGTGTTCGACCATGGCGCGCGCGCCATCGACCGCAGCCTGAAGACCGGCGTGCACGGCCTGCCGCTGATGGGCACCGGCGACTGGAACGACGGCATGAACCGCGTCGGCCACGAGGGCCGCGGCGAATCGGTGTGGCTCGCGTGGTTCCTGTGCAGCGTGGTCGAGCGCTTCGCGCCCCTCGCGCAAGCGCGCGGCGAACACGAACGCGCCGCGCGCTGGACCGAAGCACGCACGGGCTGGATCGCCGCGCTGCACGACGCCGGCTGGGACGGCGCCTGGTTCCGCCGCGCCTTCTTCGACAACGGCGCGCCGCTGGGCTCCTCCATCAACAGCGAGTGCCGCATCGACCTGATCGCGCAGGCCTGGTCGGTGCTCTCGGGCGCCTCGGACGCGGCCCACACCGGCCCGGCCATGGCCGCCATCGGCAAGCACCTGCACGACGAGCCAGCCGGCCTGCTGCGGCTGCTGGCGCCGCCTTTTGCCCAGTCGACCCACAACCCAGGCTACATCCAGGCCTACCCGCCGGGCGTGCGCGAGAACGGCGGCCAGTACTCGCACGGCGCCGTGTGGGCGCTGATGGCGCAGGCGCTGCAGGGCGACCATGAAGCGGCGTGGCAAAGCTTCGAAGGCCTGAGTCCGGCCCACCGTTCGCAGCACCCCGCGCGCGGTCCGGTCTACGAGCTGGAGCCCTATGTGATGGCGGGCGACGTCTATGGCGCCGCGCCGTATGTGGGCCGGGGCGGCTGGAGCTGGTACACCGGCTCGGCCGCATGGCTGCACCGCGCGGCCGTCGAGACCTTGCTGGGCCTGAACGTGAAGGGCAGGCAGTTGTCGATGACGCCGCATGTGCCTGCGCACTGGCCGGGCTTCGAGCTCGCGCTGCGGCTCGGCACGCACCGGCTGACGCTGCAATGGGGCACCGTCGAAGGCGCCGCCGCGCCCACGCACCATGTGGCGGTGGGCGAATGGATCGACTGGCAGGCGCTGCCGGCGGATGCGGTGCTGCGGGTCGCTCAAGCGGCAGGCAAGGGGCAGATGACGGCGTAGGTTATGGTCCGGACCCGCTTTCACCCCGCGCATTCATGACCAAAATCCAGTTCCGCCGACGCGTCATCGTCCTGATCCTCCTGTGCGTGGCCGTGGGCGGCGGCGTCGTGCGGCACTACGCGGCGCCCGGCACCACCACGCGCGACATCGCCACGCTGCTGATGGTGCTGTGGGTGCCGATCATCGGCAACGTGATCGGGTGGCTCATCGGCAAGCTGCCGCGCCGCACGCCGAAGCAGGCGCCGCCCGCAGGCTTCGACGCGCTGCCCGAGTTCACGCCGCACCTGGCCGTGGAACTCACCTTCCGCCGCCCCTCCGTGCCGGCGCAGGACGTGCCGCTGGGCCCCGGCGAGTACCGCGGCGCGCTGGTGCTCGATACCGAAGGCTTCTCGGCGCGCTGGCGCGTGCCGCAGGGCACATCGCTCGCGCGCGGCACGCCGGTCTCGCTCGACATCGAATTTCTCTCGCCGGCCGTCGCGCAGCCGAAGTTCGTGCAGGGCACGGCCTTTCGCGTGCTGGTCGACGAATCGTTCGTGGCCGACGGACAGGCGCTGCAGTTGCGCCCTGCCCACACTTAGTCTCGGCAACTCCAAGAAACGGTGATGGCGAAAGGCGCCATCGCCGCCGCCCCGGATGGCTTCAGTCACCAAGGGGGTCGATTGTTCGCCGCAGGGAAACTGTCTACTGCTCCACCGCCCCTTGGTCGCAAGGCGGCCGGCTCGCACACTCCAATGCCCCCTCACCGGCATTGGCGCCTTCATCGCCGATGCGTTCAAGGACTGCATCTCCATGATGAATTCTTCCGGCAGCACCCCCTGCATCGACGACCTGGCGGCGCCCGCGCGCGACGCCGTGGCCGCCCCCACCCGCTCCGCGTGGCTCGCGGTCGGCTCCATCGCCGTCGGCACCTTCGCGATGGTGTCGACCGAGTTCATGCCCATCGGCCTGCTCACCGACATCGCGCGCGGCCTGAACGTGTCGGACGGCACGGCCGGCCTGATGATCACCATGCCCGGCGTGCTCGCCGCCTTCGCCGGGCCGGCGCTGATCGTCGCCTCGGGCCGGCTCGACCGGCGCACGGTGCTGATCGCGCTCACGCTGCTCTTGATCGCCTCGAACCTGCTGGCCGCGTTCGCGCCCAACTTCACGACCATGCTGGTCGCGCGCCTGATGCTCGGCCTGGCCGTGGGCGGCTTCTGGACCTTCGCGCCCGCCGCCGCCACGCAGTTGGTGCCCGACGCCTCGAAGGCACGCGCCATGTCGCTGGTGCTGGCCGGCGTGTCGGCCGCCACGGTGCTCGGCGTGCCCGCGGGCTCGTGGCTGGGCACGATGTTCGGCTGGCGCGCCTCGTTCGCCGTGACCGGCGCGCTGGCCGCGGCCGTGCTGCTGGTGCAGCTGTGGCTGCTTCCCGCGATTCCGCCGCAACGCGCCATCGGTGCGCGCGACCTGCTCACGCCGCTCACGCGCCGCATGGCGCAGGTCGGCCTGCTCGCGGTGCTGTTCTTCATCGCCGGTCACTTCGCGGCCTACACCTACCTGAAGCCGCTGCTGCAGCAGGTGTTCGGCCTGCAGGCCAACGCGGTCTCGACGCTGCTGCTGGTCTACGGCGCAGTGGGCTTCATCGGCACCTTCCTCGGCGGCAGCCTGGTGGCGCGCAGCGTGCGCGGCACCACCCTGCTCGCGGCGCTGATGCTCGCCACGGCGCTGCTGCTGTCGACGCTGATCGGCACCGGCATGGTGGCCGGCGCGGTGGTGGTGGTGATCTGGGGCGTGGCCTTCGGCCTGATCCCGGTGGCGCTCACCGGCTGGATGATGGAAGCCGTGCCCGACGCGCAGGAAGCCGGCCAGGCCCTGCTGGTGACGGGCTTCCAGGTGGCGATCGCCTCGGGCGCGCTGATCGGCGGCCTGATGGTCGACAGCCGCGGCATCTCGCCCACGATGGTGCTCAGCGGCGTGCTGGTGCTGATCGCCGCGCTCATCGTCGGCACGCTGGGCCGCGCACGCGGCGGCGCGGCGCCGCTGGCGGCCATTCCAGAGTAAGGACTCCTAGCGGCGGGCCGGGGTTTTTCCCGGCCCCCACGATCGCCTCGAGCACCGTGCGCAGCGCCTTGTTGAGCGGCTTGTCGCGACGGATCACCACCGCCAGCGTGCGGTGCATGCGCGGGGCCAGGCGGCTGGCCTTCAGCGCCGGGTGGGCGCCGCGCCCCGCCATCGACATGCCGGGCACCAGGCCGTAGCCCAGCCCCGCGGCCACCATCTCCTTCATCGCCTCGACGCTGCCCAGCTCCATCACGGGCTGCGGCTGCAGGCCCTCGGCCGCGAACCAGCGATCGACCAGCTTGCGCGTGTTGGCCGCGGGCTCGAACAGCACCAGCGGCAGCGTCGCGAGGTCGGCCGGCGTGACGCGGGCCTTGAGCGGCGCGAGGTCGGCGCGGCCGATGGCGACGAACTCGTCGTCGCACACGGGGATCACGCTCAGCGAACGCCCGGCCGCGGGCAGCGTGACCAGTGCGAGGTCGATGCTGTTGTCTTCCACCTTGCGCACGTGCTCGTCGGTGTTGCCGGTGCTCACCACCACGCTGAGCGCGGGGAATTCCTCGCGCAACTGGCGCAGCACTGCCGGCAAGAAATACAGGCAGGCCGTGGCGCCCGTGCCCAGCCGCACGCGGCCCGTGACGCCGCGCGCGTGGTCGGCCACCGCGTCGACGGCGTTCTCGACCGCGGCCTCGATCTGCGGCACATGGCGCAGCAGTTCCGCACCAGCCGGCGTGGCCCGCGCGCGCTTGCCGACGCGCTCGATGAGCCGCACGGCCAGCCGTCGTTCGAGCTGGCGTACCTGCAGGCTCACGGCCGGCTGCGACAGGCCGAGCCGGTCGGCCGCGGCGGAGAAGCTGCCGGTGTCGATCACCAGGGCGAAGGTGGCGAGCTGGTCGAGGTTGAGGTTCTTTTCCAAAGTATTCCTTATGCGCTGCATAGGTTGACCAAGCTTCACTTATCGATCCTGGCTCGTCAAGATCGACCCATGTCCTCTCCCACCCTCGCTCTCGCCACGCTCGACATCGCCGATGCCGAGCCCCACCACATGACCCGCGTGCAGGCCATCTACAGCCACTACGTGCAGCACGACCTGTGCTCGTTCGAAGAAGAAGTGCCCGGCGTCGCGCAGATGCAGGCGCGCCGCATCGACGTGCAGGAACGCGGCCTGCCCTACCTCGTGGCGCTGAAGAATGGCGAGGTCGCCGGCTACGCCTACGCCGCCCCCTACCGCGCGCGCTCGGCCTACCGGCACACGGTGGAAGACTCGATCTACGTCGCGCCCGACATGCACGGCCACGGCATCGGCACGGCGCTGCTGCAGGCGGTGATCCACCGCTGCACCGAGGCCGGCTTCACGCAGATGGTCGCGTGCATCGGCCACAGCGGCAACGCGGGCTCGCAGCGGCTGCACGCGCGCCTGGGCTTCGAGACGGTCGGCGTGCTGCGCCACGTCGGCTTCAAGTTCGGCCAGTGGGTCGACACCGTGCTGATGCAGCGTGCACTGCGCTGACCTCACCCCGGCGGTGCCGCAGCGCGGATGGCTCGCGCTGCTGTGCGCGAGCCGGCTGCTGCAGGGAATGATCGTCACCGCCTACTCGGGCGTGCTGCCGTTCATGCGCGACGACTGGCAGATGACGGCCGCGCAGGCTGGCTCGATCCAGAGCGCCTGGCACGTGGGCTACATGAGCTCGCTGTTCGCCGTGGGCCTGCTGGCCGACCGCTTCGGCCCGCACCGCATCTTCGCGGTCGGCGGCGCGATCGGCGCGGCCGCCTCGCTGGCCTTCGCCCTCTTCGCACACGACCACCGTTCGGCCCTGCTGCTGTACGGCCTGGCAGGCCTGTGTGCGGGCGCCTCGTACACGCCGGGGCTGCAGCTGCTGTCGCTCAACGCCGGGCCGGCGGTGCGCGGGCGCGCGATGGGCCTCTTCCTCGGCGCGGCGTCGATGGGCTATGCGCTGTCGCTCGCCGTCGTGGCGGGGTTCAGCGTGGTGGCGCACTGGCGCACCGGGCTGCTGGTGGCGGCGGGCTGCACGGTGATGGGCGTGCTGCTGGCCCAGCTCGCACTGCGACGCATGGCACCGCCTGCGCCACGGGTCGCCGGCGCGCCGCGCGAAGGCGTGCTGCAGGCGCTGAACGCGACCGTGCGCGACCGGCCCGCGATGGCCGGCAACTGGGCCTACGCCTTCCACTGCTGGGAACTCATGGCGCTGTGGGCCTGGCTGCCCGCCTACCTCATGGCCTCGTCCCGCGGCGGCGCGACCGCGTGGCCGGCCGCGGGCATCGCGCTGGCGGCGTTCGCGCACCTCGTGAGCGTGTTCGGCAGCGTGGTGGGCGGCGCGGCCTCCGACCGGCTGGGCCGCGCGCGCGTGATGATGGTCGCCACCCTCGCGAGCCTGAGCCTGTCGTTCGCCTTCGGCTGGATGTGGACCTGCCCGCTGTGGGCGCTGGCCGCGATGGCGGCGCTGTACAACCTGCTGGCCATCGCCGATTCGTCGGTCTACTCGACCGCGCTGGCCGACGTGGTGGCGCCGCGCCGGCTCGGCGTGGCGTTCTCGGTGCGCTCGGTGATGGGCTTCGGCGCGGGCGCGCTCAGCCCGTGGGTGTTCGGGCTGGCGCTCGACTGGGGGCAGGCGCGGTTCGGCTTCGGCAGCACGTACGCGTGGGTCGCGGCGTGGAGCTCGGTCGGGCTCGGGGCGCTGCTCGGGCCGTGGATGATCGTCCGTTTTGCCCGCCTTAGCGCGGCAGTGCCTGCGCCCCGCGATAGCCCAGCATCGCGTCGTACAGATCGGTTCGCCGGTCGCGGTGCAGGTCGTTGAGCGGCGTCCAGATCGGCGCCGAACGCGCGGCGCCCAGGTCGACGTCGGCATAGAGGATGGTCTCTTCCTCGGGCCCGGCGATGCGCCCCATCGGCCAGCCGTTGGTGCCCGCGATCAGCGAGTTGCCCATGAAGCCCGTGCCGCGCTCGCGGCCCACGCGGTCGGCGGTGGCGATGAAGACGTTGTTGGCGTGCGCAGCCGTCATCGTCAGGTAGGCCGCCATGCACACGCCGCTGGCGTCGTACAGCGGTGGCGGCGTCCAGACCCAGCCCGTGGGCACGCAGATGATGTCGGCGCCCTGCTGCGCCACGATGCGCGGCGCTTCGGGAAACCAGATGTCCCAGCACACGAGCAGGCCGATGCGGCCGATCTTCGTCTCGAACACCGGGTAGCCCTCGTTGCCGGGCGTGAACCACAGCTTCTCGTTGTTCCACAGGTGCGTCTTGCGGTAGCGGCCGATGTAGCCCTCGGGGCCGACGAGCACGGCGGTGTCGAACAGCTGCATGCCGTCCTGCTCGGCCAGGCAGCCGACGAGGTACACGCCGTGCTGTGCCGCGAACGTGACCCAGCCCTGCACGGTGGGGCCGTGCGGCACGGGCTCGGCGTGGGCGAAGGCCTCGGCGCGGCCGCTGAAGCAGTAGCCGGTGGTCGCCAGCTCGGGCAGCACGATGAGCTGCGCGCCGCCGGCCACCGCAGCTTCGAGCTGTTGGCGCACGGCAGCGGCGTTGCGCGCGAGGTTCTCGACGCCGACCTGCGGGTCGAACTGCACGACGGCCACGCGCACGGGGCTGGCGCGCAAGCCGGGCACGGCGTCGCCGCCGGAGGGAATGTTTGCTGGGACAGTCATGGCCATTTCAGGTTTCAAATTAAAACCATTCGGATGCTAGTCGCATCGGTTTTAATTTGCAACCAATCCAACGCTACGGTCTAATCCCGCCATCCCAGGGACGCACAGGAAACACACGATGGCCAGGAGAAAAAGTCTGAGGTTCGACGCCTGCCCGATGGCGCGCGCGCTCGAGATCGTCGGCGACCAGTGGTCGCTGCTGATCGTGCGCGACGCCTTCGACGGCATGCGGCGCTTCGGCGAGTTCCAGCAGAGCCTGGGCGTGGCCAAGAACATCCTGGCCGACCGGCTGAAGTGGCTGGTGCAGGAAGGCGTGTTCGACCTCGTGCCGGCCTCGGACGGCTCGCTCTACCAGGAGTACGCGCTGACGGCCAAGGGCCGCGGCCTGTTTCCCGTGGTGGTCGGCCTGCGGCACTGGGGCGAGGCGAACCTGTTCGCGCCCGGCGAGCCGCATTCGGTGCTGCTGGAGCGCGAAAACGGTGAGCCGGTAGCGCCAATCGACCTGCGCACGCGCGACGGCCAGCCGCTCGACCCCGCCGCGACCTTCGTGAAGAAGCTGCCCGTCACGGCCCCCTGACAGCGCCGCCCGCTCAGTCGTTGCCGATCGGGTACTCCAGCGCGACGCGGATCTGGCGCGTGTTGAGTTCGGCCTGCGCCTTGTTGTTGCGGTGCTCGCCGTAGCGCAGCAGAAGGGCCAGGCCCTTGGCGCTGCCTTGCTGGACCGTGTAGCGCAGCCACAGGTCGCGCTCCCAGTGCCGGCCGCCCTGCCCGTAGCCCAGCCATGCGTAGCCTCCGCGCGGCGGCACCCGGCTGCCGTCGATGCCACTGCCGCGGATGTAGGCCGCGCCCAGGCTCAACCCGGGCGCTCCCCAACGCGCGGCATCCACTTCGTACCGCAGCTGCCACGACCGCTCGTGCGGCGCATTGAAGTCGGACAGCTGCGCCGCATTGCCGAGCCAGACGGCGCCGCGCGTCACGTAGTCGAACGGCGTGTCGCCCGCGACCTTCTGCCAGCCCAGGCCCACACGGTGGGGGCCGTGGGCGTAGCTGGTCATGAGGCTCGCGGTGGTGTTGTCCACCGGGCCGGCCAGCGCACGGCCCGTGTCCTTGCTGCGGTACACCTGCAGGTCGAAGGACAGTGCGCGTTTCTCCGGGAGCGGCACCGTGTACTGGGCGCCCAGGTAGCCGGTGCGCCAGGTGTCCTTCAGGCGTGCGACATAGGCCGTGAGCGACAGCGAAGCGCTGCCCTTCCAGGTGCCGCCGGCAAAGTCGAACACGTCGCCGCGCGGTGACTTCGGGTCGAGGTAATTGACGATCAACGGGTGGTTCGTGCCGCGCGCATGGCGGTCGGTCGACCCGGTGAAGCGGCCGGCCTGCAGCGTGAGCGTGTCGAACTCGCGGCTCGTCAGCAGCCAGCCGCGCATGGTCTCGGGCAGCAGGCGGGAATCGGACGCGCTGAAGACCGCCGTCTTGACGCGTTGCTCACCCACCGTCAGCACGGTGGCGGAGATGCGCGCCTTCAGCGCCACGCCGCCGCGCGCGATGCCGTGCTGCGCGTAGCCCGCGCCGTCCACCGGCAGCATGCGGATCTTGCCGACGCGCAGATCGTCGCCGTCGAGGCTGCGCGCGAGCGAGGCATGCGCGTCCACGCCGAAGCCGATCCAGCCCGGCGTGAAGCCGGACGCGAGGGTGCCCATGACGCCGTAGCCCCACTCCTGCGCGTAGTCGCTGCGCCGCGCCCGGGGCAGCGAGGCATTGCGCCCGCCGTTGCTGCGATCGCCGTGCAGGTAGCTCCGGTGCTCGTACACGCTGCGCTGGAGCACGCGCCAGCGCGTGTCCTCGACGAAGCCGCCACCTTCGGCCGCGAGGGCGGACGTGCCCAGCATCGCGAGGGCCGCGCCGCAGACCCGCTTCATCGCCGGCCCTTCACAGGTACTTGAGCCACGCGATGTCGCGGCGCCGTGCCTTCAGGGCGGCGAAGGCGCGCACCGCCGGATACAGCGCAAAGGCCAGCACCCCGGTGACCAGCCACACCATCCAGACGGCGTCGAAGCCGAACAAGCGGCCCTGATTGGGGCCCCAGACCGCCTCGGCCCCCAGGTAGAGGAACTTGAGCACGTACAGGTGCAGCACGTAGAAGAACATGGGCGCCGCGCCGAACACGGCCAGCGGTGCGAGCCAGGCCGCGCCCTGCCGGCGCTCGAACAGGCGCAGCAGCCACAGCCCCGCGCCGAGCGTCAGCGCGATGAACAGCAAGGACGGCGGGTACTTCGTGACGTTGAGGAAGGCCATCACGGTCGTCAGCGCGCTGTCGCCTGCTGCCCAGGGCTTGTCGCCGTAGGCATTGAGTGCGCGCAGCACCACGAAGCCAATGAGCAGGCCCACGGCCCACGCGAGCAGCCGCCGCTGGCGCTGCGGCGCATCGGCGCCGGGCAGGAACCACGGCCCGGCGACATAGCCCAGCGCGATCACGCCGATCCACGGCAGCAGCGGGTACGACGTGCGCAGCCTCAAGGCGTCGGACACCTCGATCCAGCCCCGGTCATGCAGCACGGCCCAGGGCACGTGCAGCACATGGCCGACGGGAAAGTGCACGCCGTCGAGCAGGTTGTGCCCCGCCACCAGCACCACGCCCAACACGACCAGCGCCCGGCGCGGCAGCCACACCAGCGCCGACAACGCCAGCATCGACAGCCCGATCACCCAGATCACCTGCAGGAACACGGTGGCCAGCGGGAACTGGAAGGTCCACGCAAAGTTGACGACCGTGACCTCCAGCAACACGAGGAACAGGCCCCGTTTCCACAGGAACGAGGACGCCGCCGCGCGGCCGTCCGCCTGCTTCGCACCATAGAGAAAGGCCGACAGCCCGGTCAGGAACACGAACACCGGCGCGCACAGGTGCGCCAGCAGGCGGCCGAAGAACAGCGCCGGCGGCGTCTGCGCCACGAGCATCGGGTCGGGCACCTGGTGGTGCAGGTAGAAGGTCTCGCGCACGTGGTCCAACAGCATGAACAGGATCACGAGGCCGCGCAGCGCGTCGATGGAGAGCAGCCGGGCCGGGGCGCCGGCCCCGGGTGGCAAGGAAGCGGATGAAACGTCGGGCATTTAATTATTGCGAATTGATTCGCAATAATTTACAGCATCGGACGATGCCCCCTCCTGAAGGGTTTGAAGGGCCGGTTTATTCGCCGAGCAGTTCGCCGATCGGCTGCAGGTCTTCCACCCGGTCGCAGATCGACTTGATGACCATGGTGATCGGGATGCCCAGCAGCAGGCCCCAGATGCCCCACAGCCAGCCCCAAAAGATCACGCCCACGAACACCGCCACCGGGTTCATGCGGCTGGTGCGGCTGGTGAGCCAGGGCATCAGCAGGTTGCCGACCACCGTGTGGATGGCCAGCGAGACGCCGCCCACCAGCAGCGCCATCTCGATGCTGCTGAACTGCAGGAAGGCCATGAGCCCCGCCGCCACCAGCACGATCACCGAGCCGATGTACGGAATGAGGTTGGTGACGGCCGCGATGATTCCCCACACGGCCGCGTTCTCCACGCCGAGCAGCCAGAACGCCAGGCCGGTGGTCAGCCCCACCAGCCCGCTCACCAAAATCTGCACCAGCAGGTAGCGTTCGATGTTGCGCGTGATGTCGTCCAGCACGTGCACCGTGACCTTCTTCTTCTGCAGGCTGGGCCCGGTGATCTTGATGAGCTTGCGCCGGAAGGTGTCGCCCGAGCACAGCGCGAAGTAGGTGAGGAAGGCCACCAGCGTGAGCTGCCCCATGGCGTTGAGCAGGCCGACCGTGCCGCTCACCAGGTAGTCGCGCACGTTGAAGCCCGGCCGCTCGATCACGACGCGCGCCACGCCCTTGCGCGAGGCGACGCGCGCGGAGTTTTCCTCGGCCGCCTTCTCGAGCTGCGCGGCGGCCTGCTGCACGCTGTCCAGCGGCGTGGCGCTGGCGTTCTTATCGCGGCGCATGGCCTGGCCGAGCTTCTGCGCGGCGACCGGCAGCGAGTCGAGCAGCTGCGAGGCGCTGCCCGAGAGCGAATAGCCCGTCCACCCGAGCCCGCCGAACAGGCCCAGCAGGATCGCCGCCGCGCCGATCCAGCGCGGCACGTACCAGCGGTGCAGGCGCTCGACCAGCGGCGACAGCGCGTAGTTCAGCAGCAGGCTCAGCATCAGCGGCACGAACACGGCCTGGCCCCAGCGCAGCGCGAAGACGCTGGCGAGCACGGCCAGCACCACGAGCGAGGCGCTGCGCACGTCGACCGGCATGTGCAGCACGAAGCGCCTGCGCAGGGCGGAGGTGGCCTCTTCGGCGGTCGCGCTCGCCTCGACCGGCGCAGCGGGCTCGACGGGTTCGACCGGCGGCGGCGGCGCCGGAGCGGGTGCAGGCGCAGGCGGCGGCTCATCCGCAGCCACCGGCCGTTCAGGCGCCGGCTTCGGGCCGGCCGGGGTGTCGTCGGTCATCGCGATTCCTTCAGCATCTCGCGCACCGCGGCCAGCTGGCGGCGCGACACCGCCACGGGCTCGGGCACCGAATCGAGCCGCAGCGCCCAGCCATCAGCGTCCTCGCCGTCGTCGTAGCGCTCGAGCGCGCGGATGGCCGAGCGCGCCACCAGCGCATTGCGGTGCACGCGCAGGAAGCGGTTCGGGTAGCGCTCCTCGAAATCGTTCAGCGAGCCATCGAGGATGTGGCTGCGCGTGGCGGTGCGCACCGTGAGGTACTTGTATTCGGACTTGAGGTACAGCACCTCGGACAGTGGCACGCGCTCGGCGCGGCCCCGGTCCTGGATCAGCACGCACTCGGGAGTGGCCTCGGGGGCCGGCTGGGTGGCGCGGCGCTCCTTCAGGAAGCGTTCGACCTTCTGCAGCGCCTGCTGCAGCCGCTCGGCGCGCACGGGCTTGGTGAGGTAGTCGACCGCTTCCAGCTCGAAGGCGGTGACCGCATGGCTCGCATGCGCCGTCACGAACACCACGGCCGGCGCGTCGGGCCGGTGGCGCAGCGCGCGCGCCACCTCGATGCCGTCGATGCCGGGCATGTGCACGTCGAGCAGCACCAGGTCGAGGTCCATCGCGGCCAGGTGCGCCAGCGCCTCCTCGCCCTGCGCGGCCTCGGCCGTCACCTCGGCGGCGGGCGAGGTGCAGTCGCGCAGCAGCGTGCGCAGGCGCGAGCGGGCCAGGGCTTCGTCGTCAACGATCAGGGTCTTGAGGCTCATGATTCGGCGGGGATGGCAATGCGTACGCGGTAGTTCTTCTGGTCCATGCCGGCGCTGAACTGCATCTGCATGTCGTGCAGCAGGCGCAGCCGCTCGCGCACGTTGTCCAGGGCGATGCCGTGGCCGCGCGGCAGCGGCTCGTCGGCCCAGCGCAGCGGCGGCAGGCTGTTGACCACCTCGATCACGACCATGCCGCCGCGCCGCTCGGTGCGGATGCGCAGCTTGCCGCCCTCGGGGCTGGGCTCCACGCCGTGCTTGATGGCGTTCTCGACCAGCGGCTGCAGCAGGAGCGGCGGCAGGCGCGCGTCGCTGGCAGCGGCATCGAGGTCCCAGCGGATGCGCAGGCGCTCGCCGAAGCGCACCTGCTCGATGGCCAGATAGCGCTCGGCCAGCGCGATCTCGTCGGCCAGCGTGCCCGATTCGCCGGGCACGGTGAGCGCCTGGCGGAACAGCTCGGCCAGGTCTTCGAGCATGGTCTCGGCCTTGGCCGGCTCCTCGCGCACCAGCGCGATGGCGCTGTTGAGCGTGTTGAACAGGAAGTGCGGGCGGATGCGCGACTGCAGCTCTTCGAGCCGGGCCGTGGTGGCGGCCGGCGTCTGGCCGCGCGCGCGCAGCACCATCGCCGCCATCACCAACCCCGCGAACAGCGCGCCGGCCAGCGCGCTGGCCAGCCAGGGGGCGCTGGCGATCACGCCCGTCAGGCGCAGCAGGCCGCAGCCATAAAGAGAGGCCACGGCGCCCAGCACGGCGCCCGCGGCGTACTGCCCCGGGGGCGGCAGGCGCCGCAATTGCTTCTTGAGCCCGCAGGCCGCCACCAGCCACAGCAGCGTGGCGGGCAGCGCGCCGCCGGTCACCGTGGCCGCCTGCACCAGCCATTCGCCGAAGGTGCCGACCACGAACAGCGTGGCCACCGCCACCACCGCCTCGACGAACACCACGGTGCGCAGCACCACGCCGATCTGGCAGGCGTCGAACAGCGCCGGGCCGCCGCGCACAGGCGCGCGCGCACGTTCCGGGGACGAAGCGGACGTGGAGGGGGAGCTGGCCGATAAAATCGCCGGGTTGCGCATCGCAGACATCAGATCCATCGGGTGACCAACCCATTATTGCCTTCCTGGACGGCTCCCATGACCCAAAACCAACTCGACAAGAAATCCGAAGCCTGGTCGGCCCTGTTCTCCGAACCGATGAGCGACCTGGTGAAGCGCTACACCTCCAGCGTCTTCTTCGACAAGCGCCTGTGGCAAGCCGACATCGAGGGCTCGCTGGCGCACGCCGGCATGCTCGCGGCCCAGGGCATCATCAGCGTGCAGGACCACGCCGCCATCGAGCGCGGCATGGCGCAGATCCGCGGCGAGATCGAGGCCGGCAGCTTCGAATGGAAGCTCGACCTCGAAGACGTGCACCTGAACATCGAGGCCCGCCTGACCCAGCTGGTCGGCGACGCCGGCAAGCGCCTGCACACCGGCCGCAGCCGCAACGACCAGGTCGCCACCGACGTGCGCCTGTGGCTGCGCGGCGAGATCGACCTCATCGGCGACCTGCTGGTCGAGCTGCAGAAGGCGCTGGTCGACATCGCCGAGAAGAACGTCGAGGTGATCCTGCCCGGCTTCACCCACCTGCAGGTGGCCCAGCCCGTGAGCTTCGGCCACCACATGCTGGCCTACGTGGAAATGTTCAGCCGCGACGCCGAGCGCATGGGCGAGGTGCGCAAGCGCGTCAACCGCCTGCCGCTGGGCGCCGCCGCCCTGGCCGGCACCAGCTACCCGCTGGACCGCGAGCTCGTGGCGCGCACCCTGAAGATGGACAGCGTCTGCCAGAACAGCCTGGACGCCGTGAGCGACCGCGACTTCGCGATCGAGTTCACCGCCGCCGCCAGCCTGTGCATGGTGCACGTGAGCCGCCTGAGCGAAGAGCTCATCATCTGGATGAGCCAGAACTTCGGCTTCATCAACATCGCCGACCGCTTCACCACCGGCTCGTCGATCATGCCGCAGAAGAAGAACCCCGACGTGCCCGAGCTGGCGCGCGGCAAGACCGGCCGCGTGGTCGGCCACCTGATGGCGCTCATCACGCTCATGAAGGGCCAGCCGCTGGCCTACAACAAGGACAACCAGGAAGACAAGGAGCCGCTGTTCGACACCGTCGACACGCTCAAGGACACCCTGCGCATCTTTGCCGAGATGATCGGCGGCATCACCGTGAAGCCGCAGGCCATGGAAGCCGCCGCGCTGCGCGGCTACGCCACCGCCACCGACCTGGCCGACTACCTCGTGAAGAAGGGCCTGCCCTTCCGCGACGCGCACGAGACCGTGGCCCACGCCGTGAAGGCCGCCACCTCGCACCAGGTCGACCTGTCGGAGCTGCCGCTGTCGGTGCTGCAGCAGTTCAATCCGAACATCGAGAAGGACGTGTACGACGTGCTGAGCCTGCGCGGCTCGCTCAACGCCCGCAACGTGCTGGGCGGCACCGCGCCCGTGCAGGTCAAAGCGCAAGTCGCCCGCCACCGCGCCCGCCTGGGCTGAGGCCCGCGGCCACATCCACGAGGGCCGCGCTTCATGTTCTACGCCATCCCGCTCGAAAACAAGCCGAGCTGGCGCAACCCGCCGTGGATGACGGTGCTGCTGATCCTCCTGAACATGCTCGTGTTCTGGGGGCCGCAGCGCAGCGAAGAAAACGGCCGCGAGCGCGCGGCGCAGTTCTACGTGCAGAGCGTGCTGCCCGAACTGGAGCTGCCGCCCTTCGTCGAGTGGCTCGAAAAAACCGACCCCAAGCGCGGCAAGCTGGCGCGCCGCATGCTGGCGCATGAAGAGGCCTACCCGCAGTTGCTCGAAGGCCTGCAGAACGACCAGCCCTTCCTGAAGAAACTGCGCGCCGACCAGGTCGTGACGCCCGCGAACCCGCGCTTCGACGAATGGCAGCGCGACCGCCGCCAGTACGAGGCGATGCTGCCCGCGCCGTTCACCGCGCGCTGGTCGCAGGACTACGGCAAGGACGCCGAGTTCAAGCCCTGGACCTGGCTCACCGCCACCTTCCTGCACGGCAGCACGGGCCACCTGCTGGGCAACATGCTGTTCCTCTTCCTGTTCGGCTTCTCGGTCGAGCTGGCGCTGGGGCGCGGCACCTACCTGAGCTTCTACCTGCTGGGCGGCGTGGGCTCCGCGCTGCTGGCCGGCTGGGCCTATGCGGGCAAGGGCGGCTACGGGCTGGGGGCCTCGGGCGCGATCTCGGCGCTGATGGGCATGTACGCCGTGATGTACCGGCTGCGGCGCATCCGCTTCTTCTACCAGCTGTTCTTCTATTTCAACTACGTCACGGCGCCCGCCCTGCTCTTGCTGCCGGCCTGGATCGCCAACGAGCTGGTGCAGCACTGGATCGGCGGCCAGGGCATCGCCTACATGGCCCACCTGGGCGGCCTGCTGACGGGCGCGGCGCTGATGGCCGGCGCCATGTGGCTGGGCCGCGTGAAGACGCCCGAGACGGTGAAGTCGGAAATGGTGACCGACGACCACCGCTTCGACCAGCACGTGGCCGCCGCGCGCAAGCTGTCGGCGGCCATGAAGTTCGAGCCCGCGTGCGTTGAATGGCGCGCCGCCGCCGCCCTGCGCCCCGGCGACACCGACACGCTGCGCGCCTGGTTCCACACCGCGCGCCTGCAGCCCGCGAGCGACGACTTCCACCAGGCCGCGCGCCGCATCTTCCGCCTGCCCGCCACCGACGCCGACACGCTGGCGCTGCAGCACGCCAGCTTCACGACCTACCTCGACCAGGCCAAGCCGGGCGTGCGCCTGAAGCCCGACGACATGGCCCGGCTGGCGCGCCGCTTCGCGCGCATCCGCCAGTTCGGCGACGCCGACAAGCTCTGCCGCATCCTGCTGAAGACCGCGCCCGACCACCCCGAGCTGGCCGACACGCTCTCGGTGTGCGCCAACGGCCTGCTGCATGCGGGCGAACGCGATCGCGCCCTGGGCCTGCTGCCGCACCTGCTGCGGCTGGCGCCCAACGACATGGTCACGCGCGCGTTGCAACGCACGTAAAAAACCCGGCGCAAGGCCGGGTTCGTTGATGAAGCGCCGCTGCGCTTACTTGTCGTTGTGCAGGTAGGTGGCCTGCTTCGGCAGCAGCAGGCTGACCAGGAAGGCCACGCCCATCATCGCCGTCACGTACCAGTAGAAATACGACTCGTGGCCGATCGACTTCAGGCCCAGCGCCACGTACTCGGCGCTGCCGCCGAAGATGGCATTGCCCACCGCGTACGACAGGCCCACGCCCAGCGCGCGCACTTCGGGCGGGAACATCTCGGCCTTCACGATGCCGCTGATCGAGGTGTAGAAGCTCACCACCGCCAGGGCCAGCGTGATCAGCACGCCGGCCATCAGCGGGCTGCTCACGCTTTGCAGGTTGCTCAGCACGGGCACCGTCATCAGCGCGCCCAGGGCGCCGAACAGCAGCATGTTGCTGCGCCGGCCGATGCGGTCCGACAGCGCGCCGAACAGCGGCTGCATGCACATGTACAGGAAGAGGCACGCCGTCATCACGTTGCTGGCCGTCTTGATCGACATGCCGGCCGAGTTCACCAGGTACTTCTGCATGTAGGTGGTGAAGGTGTAGAAGATCAGCGAGCCGCCGGCCGTGTAGCCCAGCACCACGAGGAAGGCGCGCTTGTGGTGCTTGAACAGTTCCGCGACGCTGCCGGCGCCCTTGGCGGCGCGGGTCTTGGTGCTGGCCGTTTCGGTCAGCGTGCGGCGCAGCATCAGCGCCACGACGGCGGCCAGGGCGCCCAGCACGAAGGGAATGCGCCAGCCCCAGGCCTTGAGCTCGGCCTCGGTGAGCAGCTGCTGCAGCACCACCACGGCCACCACGGCCAGCAGCTGGCCGCCGATCAGCGTGACGTACTGGAACGACGAGAAGAAGCCGCGCTGGCCGCGCATCGCCACTTCGCTCATGTAGGTGGCGGTGGTGCCGTACTCGCCGCCGACCGACAGGCCCTGCAGCAGGCGCGCGGCCAGCAGCAGCGCGGGCGCCCAGGCGCCGATCTGCGCGTAGGTGGGCAGGCAGGCAATGACCAGCGAGCCGACGCACATCATGACGACCGAGGTCACCATCGACGTCTTGCGGCCCTTGCGGTCGGCCAGCCGGCCGAACAGCCAGCCGCCGATCGGGCGCATCAGGAAGCCGGCGGCGAACACGCCGGCGGTGTTCAGCAGCTGGACCGTCGGGTCCGACTTGGGGAAGAACGAGGGCGCGAAGTAGATCGCGCAGAAGGCGTAGACGTAGAAGTCGAACCACTCCACCAGGTTGCCGGACGAAGCGGCAAAGATGGCGAAGATGCGCTTGCGCTTTTCCTCGAAGGTGTAGGGGGTGGTGTCGCGGGTCGCGTCCGGGCTGGAAGCGCCGGCGCTCGTGCTGCTGCTGGCAATGGCGGTCATGCGGGGGGTCCTTGTCTCTGGCTGCAGCCCCCGCGAAGCCCGCGGAAAGCCGTGCCGGGGAGTCTGGTCCGCCGGGGGCGCGCTGTCGTCCGTAGGGCCCCCGCCGCGGGACTGCGTACCGGTACGCAGGGGTAAACCCTAAGTTCTAGCCAGGAGTTCGGGCGCCTTCAGGGCGACGCTCCCGCCGACGGGGCACCTTGCTCCGCGAATGTCCCCCGGGCTTCGCCCTCCTCCTTGATTTCGCTGCGCAAGGCGCCCCATCGGCGTGAGCGTGTTCAGTGCAGTCGTTGATCGGCGAGCACCCGCAGCGTGCCTTGTGCCCAGGCCACCGGGTGCTTCCCGCAGCGAAATCAAGGAGGAGGCCGCAGGCCGGGGGACATTCGCGGAGGGAAGTAC